>JAIYEB010000048.1 GCA_027487195.1 Hyphomicrobiales bacterium
CATGGGACAGGCAACGCTGGGCAGAGGAGACACCCCATGACCATTGATCCTCGTATCCTTGCGCTGACCCCCGACATCACGAGCTTTCGCCGCGACATCCACGCGCATCCGGAAATTCGCTACGAAGAGGTGCGAACAGCTGCGCGCGTGGCAGAAGCCTTGCGTGCTGCCGGTGTTGATCAGGTCTACACGGGTGTTGGCAAAACCGGCGTTGTCGGCGTGATCGAGGGTCGCAAGTCCGGATCCGGCAAGGTTGTGGGTCTGAGGGCGGACATGGACGCCCTGCCGATCACGGAGATCATTGACCGGCCGTGGAAGTCCACAACGCCTGGCAAGATGCACGCCTGCGGCCACGACGGCCACACGTCCATGCTGCTTGGCGCAGCCCGTTATCTCGCGGCAACACGCGCGTTCGATGGACGCGTTGTCGTCATCTTCCAGCCCGCCGAGGAAGGGGGCGCGGGTGCACGCGCCATGATCGAGGATGGGCTGTTCTCGCAACACGGCATCAATCGCGTCTTTGGAATGCACAACATGCCGGGGCTGCCGGTCGGGCATTTCAACATTCGCCCAGGACCCATTATGGCTGCTGCGGACTTCGTTTCAATCGAGATCGAGGGCAAGGGGAGCCATGCCGCGCGCCCCAATCAAGGCATCGACAGCGTCGTGGTTGGAGCGCACGTCATCACCGCGCTCCAGTCGATCGTCGCACGCAACGTCGATCCCATGGAATCGGCTGTGGTTTCGATGTGCCAGTTTCATGCTGGCGAAGCCGACAATGTGGTGCCGCAGTTTGCGCGGATCTCCGGAACTGTTCGCACTTTCAAGCCGGACGTTCAGGAGCGTGTGGAAGCCGCAGTGAAGTCTATCGCGACTTCGGTGGCATCAGGGCTTGGGGCTGTTGCCTCTGTCACTTACCGGCGCAGCTATCCCGCCGTTGTGAACGATCCGGTTGCAACGGACTTTGCCGCATCGATTGCTGCGAGGGTTGGGAGCGTCAACCGCGACGCGCCTGCCGTGATGGGCAGCGAGGATTTTTCCTTCATGCTGCATCAGGCCCCAGGTGCCTTCATTTTCGCGGGAAATGGCGACACGGCGTCGTTGCATCACCCGGAATACGACTTCAATGACGACCTGACCCCTGTCGGTATTCAGTACTGGGCCACACTCGTGGAAACCGAACTGCCGCTGGCAGCCTGAAGGCCTTACTCCGCTACAGTCTGGCGCGCGTGAAACTCGGCTTCGAGGGTTGGAAGTCTGCCGGGGTTGAGCAGGAAGTGCGGATCCGTAGCGGTCTTGAAGCCCTCCTGATCAGCCTTGATGCGTTTCCAGCCCTTGCCTTCGATCGTGTAGATGTGCGGGTTTGAGACCCGCGCGCCACCGGACTCGATCAGGCTGATCAGCTCCATCAACCGCTCATCGCTTTGGTACTTCACGAGGCAAAGTGACGAGCAGGTGATGCCGGAAAAGCGGCGCTGGAACTCGAGATGCCATTCGATCTCGCCAGCAAATTTCTCATTGGCCCAGAGCACGGTTTCAACCGTCTTGCCGAGGGGAAACAACACCTGGAGATAGGTGATGGATGGGTCAACCCGCATGGCGTGAAGGGTCGTGTGGTTCCACGTGTACTCATAGAGCGGAGGCATTGCGCTGTTGTGGCCAAAGGCTGCGGCTTCTGCGGCCTCGGCATCGCGCGTGTAGACGATATTGCCGCCGAAAGCTGCGATATGCGCCTCAAGATGGCTGCGCTGGGCTTCGCAGATCATCAGGATCGCGAACGCCCGTTCGACGGGAATCATAGGCGCGAGGCGCTTGAGGTAGCGCGAGATTCCCGGCTGATGAATGCTGACGAGCTTTTTCGACAGGACCTGATCTTCAGTCACGGTCTGGCCAAACCGGGTCGCTGCCGCGAGATCGTCAAACGTTACGACCACTTCCATCCAGGGCTGGCGGGGTGCTGTCGGCAGGTCAAGATCGAGCACAATCCCGTTGATGCCATAGGCGTGGACGATCTTCATGACCTCCGGCCCCTCGAGCCGTATGGTGCGCGGCTCTTCTTCCATGGTCAGGATTGTTGCTGCCTGCACGGCACCGGCATCGCCAATCTGACCCCATGTGCAAGAGCCAACGCCGCCGGCACCGCCGCAAACGAAGCCGCCGATCGAAGCGTTCGCGCGCGTTGAGGGAAAGAAGCGCAATTCCCAGCCCGTGGGCTTCAGCGCCTTGTCGATATCGAGCATCATTGCGCCAGCTTCGACGCTTACAAGGCCGGGGCGCGCGGCAATCACCCGGTCAAGCCCGGTCATGTCGAGCACAACGCCGCCATCAAGCGGCACGCACTGGCCGTAATTGCCTGTGCCACCGCCGCGCATGGTCAGGGCTACGCGCCGGCTTGCGGCAGCCGAGACAACACGCTTCAGTTCCTCGCGATCCCGTGGCCGCACCACCGCCAGCGCTCGCTTGTCCTCAAGCGCCCGTTTCAGGATCGGCGAAAACCAGAAGAAGTCGCGCGACTTCAGTTTGAGTGTTGGCGCATCGGTTGCCACGGGCACATCGGCAATGTCCGCCAGAAACCGCTCGATCCGCGTCATTTGAAGGTCGTCCCTGACAAGAACAGATCGTTCAGGTCGAAGGCGTGCACGTCCTCCAGAAGCTCAACAAAAGCCGACGACATATGCTCAAGCGATGCCTGCCCCTTTGCCACTGTGGCAATGGAAGCATCGCCAACCGTGCCAGCCGGGCCCAGATCCTGGGCCATCCAGCCAAACTGTGAGGTGCCATGCCCTCTCAGATGCTTGAAGCGCTGCTCAAATCGCTCCTGTGCGGAGTGGAACTTTTCCGCGAGCTCCATTTTCACAAGATCCGGCCTGAGCGCGAGCATCACGGATGTTTCCATGTCACCGCCATGGATACCGAACTTGCCCTCCCATTCCGAGTAAAGCCCCTTGGGCTGGCCAAAGCGCGACCAGCTTGTGGCGACTGCCAGCATGGAGTGCCTTACACGAAGTTCGCGCGCGACAATGTCGATGATGGGCACGTTGCCGCCATGGCTGTTGACGATCACGAGCTTGCGCACGCCTGCGCGTGCCACGCTGTCGCCGATCTCAATCCATGCCCGCGTCAGCGTCTCGTGGCTCATGGTGAGTGTGCCCGGCGAGGCGATGTGCTCATTCGATTTGCCAATGGCCTGGGTTGGCAGGAAAGCGACCGGCAGGTCCTTTGGCAGCTTGCGGATGGCTGCCGCGATATGGCCTTCTGCAATGGCCGTGTCGGTGTAGACCGGCAGGTGAGGGCCATGCTGCTCGATGGCGCAAACCGGAAGAACGGCAATCCAGGATGCGGTGTCAGACGCCGAGAAATCCACGGTCGTCATTTCGTGCCAGTAACGCTTGGGGAGCATGTGCAGGTCCTGCAAAGATATCGGGTTGGTCAGGTCAGCGGTCGTGTGTCGATGGCCGTCAGCTCGACCTCAACCTTGAACTCCGGGCGGGTAAAGCCCGAAACGACAAGGAGCGTCGAGGCCGGCGGCGGATCAGACGTATACCGATCCCGCACACGCATATAGGTCTGAAAATAGGCACGGTCGGTGACAAATCCGCCGAGCCTGATCACATGCGAGAAGTCCATTCCTGCTGACGCCAGGATGGCCTTGAGAGCGTCAAAACACAGCACAGCCTGCGCCTCGATGTCCTCGGGGATGACATCATCAACGGTGAGGCCAAGCTGGCCCGAGGCGGTCAGCATTCGCCCGCCTCCCGGCAGCGCAACTTCAAAGCCATGTGAGTATCGTCCGAAAGGCTTTCGGACGGACGGAGGATTGTGGGCAACAGGCGGTTTTTGATGCATTGCGGGATGCTAGTGTATCCCGCAGAAAAACGGGAGGGACTTTCCGTCGCCTCTGGTATGTCGCCTCATTCGAGGTCGCGCACAGTCGCCATGATGCTGGCGGCGCCCGGCAGTCGCGCCCCGTGGCGCTAGATTTCTCCCGATTAAGTGGTCCTGTTTCGCGGCATCCTGGTGGTGTTTTGATCTGTTTTCAGGTCGCGCTGGCTTTATGGTGCCTGAGGTCGGTCATAGCCGGGACCCCAACCCCAGCCCTGATGACCACCCCAGCCCCCGCGCCAGCCCTCTCCGCGCTTGCCAATTTCGGCGCGTTGCTCAGGTGTCATCCGTTTCAGCGCGTCGATAAGGGCTGACTGCGCGCGCACCTGCATGCGGTCGAGATCGCTGCGCATCTCGCTCAGAAGTGCTGCAAGGCGCGCCTCGTTCAACACGGGCTCGCGAGCAGCCTCGATGAACGCCTGTCGACGCTCACGCATGGACTGGGCAAGCGGAGCGAAGGCTCCGCGATCAGCCCACATTTCCCGGCCAATCGTTCGCCGCACGTCTGACGGGAATTCTCCCAGAAGGCGCCCGATCATCGGGTTTCCGCCGCCCGAAAAGAACTGCCTGCCACGCTCGAACAGGAAGCCGGCGATAAAGAAATTCAGCACCAGCGAGAGTGCCAGCACCACCAGAACAACCCATGCCCAGGCCCCGCGCAAAACCATGGCCTAGTTCCCCGCAATGATGCCGGCTGCCCCAAGGGCGAGCTCGGCGAGTGACAGAAGTTCAGGGTCAGCGCTTGCCAGCACATCGGCAATCGCTGCGCCTGCAAGTGTAGCTGCACCCGCAAAGGCTGCAGCAAAAGGCAAGGCAATGCGCGGCCTCAGCCAGCGGGGAATAGAAGGCTCGCTGGCGCGCGCCACGATCCGCGTTGCCATGCCATAGGGCAGAGGCTCGGCTTCGTGGGCGCTGAAGAGCAGCGCATCGAGCGCACGCGCCTCGTTCAGGGCCTCAGCGAAGGCCGGGTCCAGCGTCCGCTGAAGCTCGGCTCTCTGGCGCAGCATGTCCGGCCACGCGGCGAGATCGCCGCCATGTCGATCGATGGCGTCCCAAAGGTCATGTTCGCTCATGATCCCATCTCCTTCACCGTTCCTTGCAGCAATCCCTGCGCGCGCATCGCGCTTTTCAACGCGGCACGGCCGCGCGTGAGCGCCGCCTCCACCGCTTCGACCGTGGTGTCCAGCGCGGTTGCGACCTCGCTGTTTGAAAGGCCCGTCCCGTAGGTGAGCGCAATGACGGCGCGCTGGCGTTCAGGCAGTGCAGAAATGGCCCTGTCGAGCGCGCTGCGTCGTTCTGTTTCGATCAAGGCTGCTTCCGCGCTTTGTCCAAGATCGGCCGGCTCGGGCGCATCTTCCATCGTGACGGACCGCCTGACGCGCGCACGCCTTGCCTGATCTGCCGACAGGTTTGTGACAACCCGCGCAAGCCACGTCGACAGCTTGATACCCTCGGAACGCCAGCGCCCGGCATCCCGCCACAGGCGCGTGAACGCCTCCTGCACATAGTCGTCCGCGTCCGCGGAATTGCCCGCAAGCCTGCGGGCAAAACTGCGTGTTCGGGGCCCGTGGCGTTCAACAAGGCGGCGAAACGCCCGCTCGTCGCCGCGTGCACTCGCGGCCACAAGCTCGTCATCGCTGCTCTCGTCCTGAGGGCCCACGCGAAAGTCAGGTGCGGTTTGGTCGCATGGAGCGCATGGCCTCGACAAAGACGTCAAGTTCGGCGCGGCTGATCCGCCCATCTGTGTCGCGATCAAGAAGACGCATGAGCGGAGCCGGGTCAGCGGCGAGTTGCTGGCGGGTAACGCGGCCGCTGCCGGTCGTGTCCTGACGCGACAGCCACATCAAGACGCCACGGCCCTGGCCGCCACCACCCCATCCGCCAAACCCGTCGCCGAAGGATGTGCGCATGGCATCCCGCCAGCGTGCGACATTGGCTTCAGCTTCCTGCCGCGTGATGACGCCATCATTGTCGGCGTCCAGCGCCTGAACAAACCGCCAGCGCATGTTGGTCAGTTCGTCGCGGTCAATGAATCCATCGCCGTTGGCGTCAACAAGGGCAAACATGCGCGCGGGGTCGCGCATCATCCCGGCACCAGCGCGTCCGCCCCAGCCACCACCGCCCCAGGAGCTCTGCATTGCGTGGCCACCTGGCCCGGTATGCTGGGCCACGGCGACACCTGTGAGTGTTGCAATTCCAATGGCCGCAGCGACTGCGCCACCGATCCAGAATGCTTTCATGGTCTTCACTCCGTTGTGTGCGGGCCAATTCGTGGCCTCGTACACATTAAACGCAGTGCGGCGGTACACCCGACGGTGAAATGCCTACGACCTGAGATTTCCGCAAAAGCGCTGGATCCGACGGCAGGCCTCTTCCAGCGCCTCGTTCGAGGTGGCGTAGGAAATCCGGAAGTGCGGTGACAATCCAAAGGCCACGCCCTGGACAACCGCAACGCCTTCGCTTTCCAGGAGCTGCTCGGTGAACACGCTGTCATTCTCGATCACGACACCGGATGGCGTTGTCTTGCCAATGCAGCCCGCAATCGAGGGATAGACGTAGAACGCGCCCTCGGGGGTTGGGCAGGAAATGCCTTTCGCCTGATTGAGCATCGAAACAACCAGGTCCCGGCGCTCGCGAAACAGCTTCGCGTTGGAGGGGATGAAGTCCTGTGTCCCATTCAGCGCCTCAACAGCGGCATACTGGGCAATCGAACAGGGATTGGAGGTCGACTGGCTCTGCAGCGTCGACATGGCCTTGATGAGCTTCTCCGGGCCCGCCGCGTACCCGATGCGCCAGCCCGTCATGGCGTAGGCCTTCGACACGCCGTTCATGGTCAGCGTGCGGTCATAGAGCTTCGGCTCAACCTCGACAGGCGTCACGAACTTGTAGTCGTCGGCATACCAGAGATGCTCGTACATATCGTCCGTCAGGACCCATACGTGGGGATGGCGCAACAGCGCGTCCGTCAAGGGCTTCATTTCGGCCGCAGAATAGGCGGCGCCTGAAGGGTTTGAGGGGGAGTTCAGGATCAACCACTTGGTCTTCGGCGTGATGGCCGCTTCAAGTTGATCAGCCGTGATCTTGAAACCGTTGGCCATCTTGCCTTCGATGAAGACCGGCTTGCCGCCGCCGAGCATCACAATATCAGGGTAGGAAACCCAGTAGGGGGCTGGGATGATCACCTCATCGCCCGGGTTCAGGGTTGCGAGCAGCGCGTTGTAGAGCACCTGCTTGCCGCCGGTGCCGACCGAGACCTGACTTGGCTTGTAGTCGAGGCCGTTCTCCCGCTTGAACTTTGCCGCGATGGCTGCCTTCAGCTCCGGAATCCCGTCAACAGCGGTGTACTTGGTCTGGCCGGCTTCAATCGCCTTGATGCCTGCGGCCTTGATGTTGGCCGGCGTATCGAAGTCCGGTTCGCCGGCACCAAGCCCGATCACATCCCGGCCGGCAGCCTTAAGCTCACGCGCCTTTGTGGTGACTGCAATGGTTGGCGAGGGTTGGACGCGGTTAAGCGAGTCGGCGATGAAACCCATGATGATGTTCCCTTGTTGACGCGCGGGGTTTAGGCCCGTGCGGGATTGG
>JAIYEB010000391.1 GCA_027487195.1 Hyphomicrobiales bacterium
AACGTCGCGCGCAATAAAGGCCTGGCCGATGCCGCGTGCGAGAATAAACGTCAAAGCTCCGCGCTGGACCTTCTTGTCCTGACGGATCGCAGCCATGATGTCGTGCGCAAGCAGCGGCGACCCCGGAATCTGGCCCACAATCGTGGGCAGACCTGCCGCTTGAAGATGGGCGATGGCGCGTTGCGCCTCATCTTGCGGGCAAAGGCCTTTGCGCACCGAGTAGCGAAACGCCATGGCCATGCCAATGGCAACGCCTTCGCCATGCAGGAGCCGGCTCGAATAGCCCGTAACGGCCTCAAGACCGTGGCCAAAAGTGTGTCCGAGATTGAGCAGTGCCCGCTCGCCCTGTTCGGTTTCGTCACGCTGCACAATGCCGGCCTTGGCAGCGCAGGCACGCGCGATGGCTTCCGTCCGATCTTCACCGCCTGCGAAGATCGACACCCTGTGCTGATCAAGCCAGCCCATGAAGGTTGCGTCGCCAAGAAGCCCAATCTTTGCGACTTCAGCGTAGCCGGCCAGAAACTCGCGCTTTGGCAGTGTTTCGAGCGCGCTTGTGTCGGCAAACACGGCGATGGGCTGGTGGAACACCCCGATCAGGTTCTTGCCCTGGCGCGCATTGACGCCGGTCTTGCCACCAACCGAGCTGTCGACCTGCGACAGAAGCGTTGTTGGCATCTGCACAAAGCCAACGCCGCGGCGCAGGATGCCAGCGGCAAAGCCCGCGAGATCGCCGACGACGCCACCACCATGGGCAAGCACGAGATCGCCGCGCTCGATACGGGCGTCGAGCAACTTGTCGACCACATGGCCGACCATTTCGAAGCGCTTGGTGGCCTCGCCGGGCGGCACGGTGATGACGGTGTGTTCAACGCCTGCAGCCCCAAGGCTGTCGACAAGGCCAGCGCCCTGGGCTGCGGCCACATTCTCGTCAGTGACGATGGCAACGCGCGCACGGGGGCGCAGCGATTTGATCTTCGCGCCGACCTTCGGTGTCAGACCTGGCCCAATGGAAATGGTGTAGCTTCGATCGCCAAGCGAAACCGCCACATCCGCAAGACTGTCGGTCATCTTGATTTCGGGATTCATCATCTAGACCGCCGCTTCCAGGCCAAAATGGTTCGCGAGACGGTCGACCAGCCGAAGAACGACGGTTTCATGGGTCTCGTCGTGGCTGTCCAGAATAAGGTCGGCGAGCTCATAGGTTGCTTTGCGCTCATCCAGCAGCCGGCGCAATGTCCCCTCCGGATCAGGCGTCAGCAGCAGCGGGCGATTGGCGCGTCGGCGCACCCGCTTCATCAACACATCGACTTCGGCCTTGAGATACACCGACAGGCCACGGGCCTTGATGTGTCCCCGCGTTGTCTCGTTCATGAACGCGCCGCCGCCGGTGGCAAGAACGGTTGGTCCGGTTTCCAGCAGTCGCGTAATCACCCGAACCTCGCCCTCGCGGAAATAGGGCTCGCCATGGGCAGCGAAGATCTCTGGGATTGTCATGTGGGCTGCGGCTTCGATTTCCGTGTCAGCATCGACGAACGGCAGGCCAAGGCCGGCTGCAAGGCGTTTTCCGACAGACGATTTGCCTGCACCCATCATGCCGACGAGAACAAGTGATGTCTGGCCTAGGGCCACGCGGATGCGCCGCGCAAGGTCTGGGTCGATTTCCATGGTCAACCTGCCTTGAAGCACGAGAGAACCGTACCCGCAATCCGGTCTGCGCCGCTTGCAGCGTAGACGTTCGAGAAAGCTGCGCTAAATCAGCGTGTGCAAGATTGCCGAGGTCGATTCGCCTGTGACATCTGAACTCCTAGAGCTATCGCTTCCCGGCGAGTGGGCGACACATCGGCTTGGTGAAAGCCTGGCGCGGCTCTTGCGTCCGGGTGACGTGGTCTTGCTGCACGGCGATCTTGGCGCTGGAAAATCATCGCTGGCGCGTGCGATTCTGCGCACGCTTGGCAATAACAGCCTGCTGGAAGTGCCGAGCCCGACCTTTGCGCTGGTCCAGCCCTACGCCAACGGGATGTTTCGGTTTCCCGTGCTCCACGCCGATCTCTACCGCCTTCAGGACGCACGCGAGGTCGATGAGCTAGGCCTTATGGCCGGTCTTGATCAGGGTGCGCTGCTGGTGGAGTGGCCTGAACGGGCCGCTGCAATGTTTCCCGACACCGCCATCCACATCTTCCTTGATCTGGAAGGCGACGGACGGCGCGCCACGCTGTCGTCACGACATGCCGGCACGGCGCAGCGACTGCGCCGACTGATCGCTCTGCGGAAATTTATCGATGAGACGGACTTTGCCAACGCGCGTCGCACCTTCCTGCAGGGCGATGCTTCGCCGCGAGCCTATGAACGGCTGATCATGCCGGACGGCACAACAGCGGTGCTGCTTGATGCCGACGCCAACCCGGATATTCGCCCGACCCCGGAGCGTGTCGCCTACATGGCGGCCACACACCTCGTCCCAAACGAAGATGTCGGGCCGGTGCTGGCGATCAACGCCGAATTTGAGCGTCGCGGCTTTTCTGTCCCGAGGGTTTATCGGGCTGACCTTGGCCTTGGCGCCATCCTGATGGAGGATCTGGGGGCTGGTCGCGTCGTGGATGACGCAGGTCCGATCCCTGATCGCTACGCCGTTGCGGTCGACACGCTTGCAGAGGTCCATGGCCAGATCTGGCCCGAGATGGCCCGGACCGATGACGGCGTGCACCACACCCTGCCGCTCTATGACAGGACTGCGCTTTCGACCGAAGCCTCGATCATGGTCGACAAGTTCCTGCCAATTGCAGCCGGGCGCCCGGTCGACCCCGCCATTGGCGAGGCTTTCCGCGCAGCGCTTGAACCCGCACTCGAAATCCTGTGCCGGGCACCTGCGACCTGGACGATGATGGATTTTCACTCGCCAAATCTCGTCTGGCTTGCGGATCGAACAGCCACCCGCAGGATTGGCCTTCTTGACCTTCAGGACGCCAGGCGCGGCGCAGAAGCCTATGACCTTGTCTCGCTTCTGCAGGATGCGCGCGTCAGCGTCGAGGAAGCACTGGAGCGGGAACTCCTCGCACGCTATCTGACGCTGAGGCGAGCAGACCGGAGCCACTTTGACGAGGCGGGCTTCCTGGCTGCCTATGCCGCTGCAAGTGCACAACGCAATTCGCGCCTCCTCGGGCTTTTCGTGCGTTTGAGCCTTCAGGACGGCAAGCATCAGTATCTGCGCCATATCCCGCGCATTTCCGGCTATCTCGAGCGCGCGTTCCGCCATCCAGCCGTTGCCGACATCAAGGCCTGGTATGATCGTAATGCGCCCGAAAGCCTGCGAGGAGACCTCGCAGTGGGGAAAACAGCGGGATGAACCAAAGGCTTCCTCAGGGCCTGTCTTCAACGGCCATGGTGCTTGCTGCCGGGCTTGGCACCCGCATGCGCCCGATCACGGACCATATCCCAAAGCCGCTTGTTTCCGTTGGCGGCGTGACGATGCTGGATTTCGTGATCGACCGGCTTGTCGAGGCCGGCGTTGCAAGGGTGGCGGTCAATGTCCACCATCTCCCGGACCAGATCGAAACACACCTTGGCGCGCGCTCAGCGCCGGAAGTCGTGATCTCCGATGAGCGCGATCGACTGCTCGATTCGGGCGGTGGCGCAAAGAAGATGCTGTCGCTGATCGACCAGCCGGCCTTTCTCCTTGCCAATGCTGACACGCTCTGGATCGAGCATGGCGCTGCAGTGGTGCCGGGGCTTGCGTCCGCCTGGGATGCCGGGTCGATGGATGTCCTGCTGCTGGTTGCAGAGACCTCGCGCAGCCTCGGCTTTGACGGGCGCGGCGATTTTTCCATGACGCCGGAGATGAGGCTGGAGCGGCGCGGCGCGCGGGATGCCGTGCCCTGGGCCTATGCCGGCGTTGCCATCTTCGCCGCACACCTGTTCAAGGATGTGCCCGACGGCGCCTTTTCCCTGAACCGGCTGTTTGACGTGGCAGCAAACTCCGGCCGCCTCTATGGCTACAGGCTTGATGGCTTGTGGATGCATGTCGGAACGCCCGATGCCGTCCATGAAGCCGAAGCGGCGATTGCCCGCGCACGGTCATGAGCGCCTGACATGGCAAAGCGCCCAACGGTCTACACGATCCCGCCGGGTGCGCCCTTTCTCGAAACGCTTGCGGATGAGTTGCTCCGGGGCGCCATCATTCCTGGCTGGCCAGACCGCGCCGACCCGTACTCGTTGGCGCGTGGCACCATTCTCTTGCCGACGCGGCGCGCATGTCGCGCTCTTGTCGATGTGTTTCAGGCAAGACTGGGAACAACGCTTCTCCCGGCTGT
>JAIYEB010000361.1 GCA_027487195.1 Hyphomicrobiales bacterium
GA
The DNA here is from genome assembly GCA_027487195.1 of Hyphomicrobiales bacterium. Classification (GTDB taxonomy): domain Bacteria; phylum Pseudomonadota; class Alphaproteobacteria; order Rhizobiales; family UBA4765; genus JAIYEB01. The sequence continues at coordinate 3 of JAIYEB010000361.1, forward strand.
AGGCAGTTCCTCATAGGAACCGGTAATGTCCGGCACAAGCCAGACCTTCCAGCCTGCCCGGCGCAACAATGCAGCCTCAACGAAATCATGACTGAGAATTGGGCCACCAAGGGGCGGCTTGCCCGGCAGGATCGGCAGTCCGCAGCAATCGATGAACGCCTGCATGCGCACGATCGCATTGTGGCCCCAGTAGTTTCCAGAGCCCATCATCCAGAACGCCAGCCCCTGGGTCATGGTCGGGCCATGGGCTGAGGAGATGAACTGGAGAATGCGCGCAAACAATGTGCGCTGGCCGATTGGCGTTGGCGGAGACTGGATCAACCCGACGTCGGGATTGGCATCCATGAGCGCAGCAAGGGTGACGATCGCTTCGCCCGTCATGGTGGAATCCGCGTCGAACACGACCATGTTGTCGTAGCCGGCGCCCCACTTTTCGCAGAAGTCCATGAGGTTCCCGGACTTCTTCTCGGTATTGAACTCGCGCCGCCGGTAAAAGATCTTGCCTTTGAGCCGCATGGTCCGGCGCAGGTCGCCCCAGGCCAGCTCTTCCTGAATCCAGATATCGGGGTCGCGCGTATCCGACAGAATGAAGATGTCGAAAGCGTCAGCATATCCAAGGTCGCGGATGCCTTCGTAGACGGCCCGCACCCGCGCAAATACGCCGTTGGGGTCTTCGTTGTAGACCGGCACGACAATGACGGTGCGCGATGTCAGCCGATCCGGGAGCGGGCGCTTCAGGTTCCGTCTGAGCGTGATCGGGTCGATCGAAAACAATCGCAGAACCAGGCCGATGATGGCGGTGCTGAACGACAGCGCGATCCAAAGGAAGTTGATCGTGAAGAGCGTGACGATCACGATCTCGAGCGTGGTGAGCCCATCCGAGCGCAGCACGTCGTTCATCGTCCAGGCTGCTGCTGCCGTCATGCCGATTGTCATCGAGAACAGCAACACGCGGCGCAGAATCGGAACCGGCCCGGAAAGTCTCAGGCCAATCGGAATGTCCTTTGACGGTGCGGGCTTCACTGCCGGAGCGTCGAGGGTCAACGGTGCGCCGGCATCAGCCATCAGGGCTCGTTCCGCCAGGGGTAGATCCACGTCTCTGTGAGCGCGCGCTCGCCAACCCTCAGGAACAAGCGCAGATCAACGGTCGTGTTGGCTGGCGTTCTCAGATCGAACACAACCCTGAAGCCACGGATCTTCGGGTTTGGATGCACGATCGCGCGCAGCATCTGCCCGGCGGAATGGCTGATCACGGGTGTGATGGCCTCCGGCGTGGACTGGTAGAAGCTCAAATCCCCGCCGCCAAAGTCGATCAGGAAGCGGCGCACGTTGGGGTCGTTCGCTTCGGGGGCCTCATGGGGCATCAGGCGCTTGTGGTAGGTGGCAAGCGCGCGGCCGCCGGGATGAAACTCCGCCCGGTCCGTGATCGTCATGACCGAGTGCAGCTTGTAGCGGAAGGTGAGGGGCTCGGGGCCAGGCCTCAGCTCGCGGCGCGGCACCCAGTAAGCGACAATATTGTCGTTTGTTTCGTCGGGCGTTGGAATTTCGACAAGCTCGACCACGCCGGGGCCCCACTGGCCAATCGGCTCGATCCAGTAGCTTGGGCGTTGCTCATAATTGAGTTCGAGGTCCTGGTAGCTCTCGAACGAGCGGTCCCGTTGCATCAGCCCAAAGCCACGCGGGTTCTCATCAACGAATGCGGAAACGGCGAGCTGGCGCGGATTGCGCAGCGGCCGCCAGATCCATTCGCCGGCACCATTGTTCATCAACAGGCCATCAGAATCATGAACCTCAGGCCGGAAATCGTTGCTCGGCTTGTTCTGGTTCTCGCCATAGAAAAACATCGATGTCAGTGGCGCAACACCGAGCTTGCGGACGGCCCGGCGCAGGAACAGCGTCTTCTGCACCTCCATCACGGTCGTCACACCCGGCACGATCAGGAAGCGATAGGCGCCCGTCAGCGAGGGGCTATCGAGAAGGGCATGGATGATCAGGCTATCGGCACCAGCACCCCGCGGTTGTTCGATCCAAAACTCCCGAAAGTTCGGAAATTCTTCGCCGCTTGGCAGGGCTGTATCGATAGCCAGACCGCGGGCCGAGAGCCCGTATTTTTGCCCGCGCCCAAGCACCCGAAAATAAGAGGCCCCGATAAAGGAGACCAGCTCGTCGAAGACGCGCGGATCGTTCAGCGTGTGATGAATGCGAAACCCGGCAAAGCCCAGATTGGGCGGCAGGCCGGGCTCGAACCGGTTCCGCCCGTAGTCAAACAGATCGGCGGAGTAAGGAACAGGCAGTACGGCGCCGTCGCGCACGACATTCAGCGCCACCGAGCGGTTGTAGAGAAAGCCGAGGTGGAACATGTGCAAACGGAAGTTTGCGCCACTGTCGCCAAACAGCGCACGGTCCTGGCGGAAGCGAATATCCCTGTGCTGGTCAAAGTTCAGGTTGCGCAGCACATCTGGCGCGATGCCGGCCTGCTGCTCGTAGGGCCTTGATGCAAGGTCGCGCGCGCGATCAATGACTGCGTCATGTGCAAAGGGCTGCGGCGCCTGACTTGATGCGCGCATTGTCGATGCCGCGAACAGACCTGCTGCTATGAAACCGGAGAGAATGTCGCGTCGATCGACCGTTGTCATAATTTTCTGTGCCAGGGCCAACGTGACATGATTGCCACGGGGGAGAGGCCTGTTCTCGAAGCCCCACCAGCGGTCATGTCGCATCGCACGGAGGCAGAACGAGGGCATAGCCCTACCTCTCGTGCTGTCTCATATTCTGGATGCTCTCGCAACATATTGAAGGGAGGGGTTGGCGTGTACCAGCCCGGCGGGGGTCGCCTGTTGCGGTGCGTGCCTGTCCTGTCGCATAATGCGCGGGATGTCCCAACGCCGCCGCCGCCGTTCAACCGATCCTGGCCACCGCCGCAGGCTTCTCGTTGTCATCGACGATACGCCTGAGTGCAGCCGTGCCGTGCGGTTTGCAGCGCGCAGGGCCGAACACACCGATGGCGGGCTCATGATGCTCGCGATTATCCCGCCCCCCGATACACAGACGGAGTGGCGTGGCGTTGAGAGCCTGATGCGTGCGGAGGCCATTGCCGATGCCGAGAAGGCGCTTGAGCGCGCTGTGGACGAGGTGCGAAGCCTTGCACCGCATGTCACGCCGGGCTGGAAGATCCGCGAAGGCGCGATTGCCGCCGAGATCCTGAACCTGATTGAGGAAGATGAGGATATCGCGGTTCTGGTGCTCGCGGCAGGAACCGGCACGGAAGGCCCCGGGCCGCTGGTGAGCGGGCTTGCGGCTCGGGCATCAGGGACATTTCCCGTGCCCATTACCATTGTTCCTGGCGATCTCAGCGACGAAGAGATCGACGCCCTGGCCTAGGTGGCTGCAAAATCTGCATCCACCTTTGCGTGGGTATGCTCTAGGCGGCCACGGGCTCCGTGCGGCCTTCCTCGATCGCGTGACAGGCCACAATGGCCTCGCCCACGGCCACTTTCGGAACCGGCACCTCAGATCTGCATCGCGCATTGGCCAGCGGGCAACGCGGATGGAACGTGCACCCCGAGGGTGGATTGATCGGGTTGGCGATCTCGCCCTGCACGGGCGGGCGTTCCTGATCGACAGCGTAGAGATCGGGGACCGCTGCCAGCAACATGCGCGTGTAGGGGTGCTTTGGATCGCGGAACAACTCCTTGGCCGGTCCAACCTCACCCAGGCGGCCGAGATAAAGTACTCCGACGCGGGTCGCCATGTGGCGCACAACGGCGAGGTTGTGCGAAATGAACAGGTAGGTCAGGCCAAGCCGGTCCTGAAGGTCGCGCATCAGGTTGAGGATCTGTGCCTGCACGGAGACGTCGAGCGCCGAGGTCGGCTCGTCGCACACAATGAACTCCGGATTTGAGGCAAGGGCGCGCGCGATGGCAATGCGCTGACGTTGGCCGCCGGAAAACTCATGGGGGAATTTCGCCCCATCAAGCGGATCGAGCCGCACGACTGTCAGGAGCTCGGCAACGCGATCCCGGATATCCTTCTCCGAGTGCATCAGGTTGAAGGCGCGAAGCGGTTCGGAGATGATCTTTTCCACCCGCCAGCGCGGGTTGAGGCTCGCATAAGGATCCTGGAACACCATGGTCAGACGACGGCGGATCTTGCCGAAGTCCGATGACGTGATGTTGGTTCCATCAAAGCTGATGCTTCCGGCGCTTGGCGGCATCAGCCCGACAATCATGCGGGCAATGGTCGACTTTCCCGAACCGGATTCGCCAACAAGCGCAAACGTCTCGCCCTTCGGAATCGAGAACGACACGTCTGTGACGGCCTTCAGTGTCTTCTTCGATTCGCCGTTGAGCGTGCGCTCAAGCCATGGCTTGGAGACGTCGAAGATTTTTGAGAGGCCGTTGACCTCCAGAATGGCCTTGTCGCTCATCGCATCGCCTCCGCAGGGGCCTTGTCGTAAAGCCAACAGGCCACAGCGCTTTTTTCAACCGCAATTGTATTTGGCCGCTCCACCATGCAGCGAGCAAACACCTTCTCGCAGCGCGGATTGAACGCACACCCCTTGGGGATCGCGGTCAGGCGCGGCATGGACCCGGGTATCTGCGCCAATCGCTCGGTGTTGGTTGCGAGGGACGGAATCGCGCCCATCAGGCCGGTCGTGTAGGGGTGGTGCGGCCGCGAAATGACATCACGCACCGGGCCGATTTCAGCAATCCGTCCGGCATAGAGCACGGCAACGCGGTCGGCGGTTTCGGCAATGACGCCCATGTCGTGGGTGATCAGGATGACCGCGGTTCCCCGCTCGCGGCAGAGCTTCTTCAAGAGCGTAATGATCTGGGCCTGAACCGACACATCAAGCGCGGTGGTTGGCTCATCCGCGATCACGAGATCAGGCTCTGCTGCCAGTGCCAGCGCAATCACGAC
>JAIYEB010000147.1 GCA_027487195.1 Hyphomicrobiales bacterium
GTCTTTGACTGGCCCGGCATTGGCCTTTACGCCACGAAATCGATCCTGAGCCAGGATATGGTGCCAATCATGGGCGTAACGCTGGTGATCGGGCTCATTTTCGTGTCGGTCAATCTGCTGGTTGACCTGTGTTATGGGCTGCTCAATCCAAAGGTGCGCACCCAATGAGCGCAGCCCTTGAAGCCAAGCCCAGACGTGGTGCGCGAGCGGAAGCTTTTGCGCGGGCAGCCTATCGATTTCGCCGCTCGACGCTGTCGGTCATCGGCCTCGGTGTGGTCTGCTTCCTGATCCTGATCGCCCTTCTGGCCCCCATCATCGCTCCCTGGCCCGAACATGTTCTCGGAGCAACCGCCACGAGCGCGCGTTTCCGGCCGCCCTCACTGACGCATTGGTTTGGAACCAACGAACTGGGACAGGACATGCTGTCTCTGGTCATTGCTGGCGCGCGGGTCTCGCTTGCCGCAGGCCTTGCTGTGGTGATCCTCGGCAGCGTGATCGGCACCATCGTTGGTGCGATTGCCGGCTATGTCGGCGGGGTCCTTGATGACATCCTGATGCGCTTTACCGACCTGAACCTGACCCTGCCAAGCCTGATCCTTGCCATGGCGATTGCCGCGGCGCTTGGGCCCGGTCTCACCAATACGGTGATTGCACTCGGCCTGTCCTGGTGGCCTGGATATGCGCGGCTCGTGCGCGGCGAGGTCATCGCACGCAAGGAGGAGCAGTACGTTCAGGCAGCGCGCGCCATTGGTGCCGGGCCTGTGCGCATTCTCTCCCGCCATGTGCTGCCAAACATTGTCTCGCCGATCATCGTGAAAATGTCGCTCGATATGGGCTTTGCGATCCTCTCGGTCGCGGCTCTGGGGTTCATTGGAATTGGCGTTCGCCCACCGACCCCTGAATGGGGCGCGCTGCTCGCCGTTGCGCGCGGCTACATGCCCGATTTCTGGTGGACAGCGATCTTTCCAGGCCTTGCGATCTTTCTGGCCGTGTTCGGGTTCAATCTCCTCGGCGATGGGCTGAGGGACGTGCTCGACCCGAAAGCGCGGCGCTAGCGACATGGCGCTTCTTGAGATCAGCGATTTTGCTCTGGGGTTGACCAGTTATGAGGGCGAGGCGCGCGTGTTGAACGGCGTGTCGCTTTCGATCGAGCGTGGTGAAATCTGGGGGCTTGTCGGCGAAACCGGCTGCGGAAAGTCCGTGACAGGCCTGTCCATCTCGCGCCTCCTGCCCTCGCCGCCGGCGCGCGTCATTACAGGCCAGATCCGTTTTGATGGCGAAGACATCCTGCGTCTGAGCGACGACGCCATGCGCAAGCTGCGCGGCAGACGGATTGGAATGATCTTTCAGGACCCGACGACGAACCTGAACCCTGCGTTCCGGATTGGCGTGCAGATGATCGATGTGGCCTTGGCCGCGAGCCGCGACAAGCCGCAACTCCTTGGCCTTAAGGGCGGCGAAGGCGCAGGTGTGCGGCGACGCGCGGCCCGGGCGCTCGCCATCGAAATGCTGCGTCGTGTCGGGATTGAGCCGGCAGATCAGCGCATTGACGACTTTCCGCACGAGTTCTCCGGAGGCATGCGCCAGCGCGTGCTGATTGCCATGGCGCTCATTGGCAAACCGGATTTGTTGATCGCAGACGAGCCAACCACAGCGCTTGACGTGTCCGTTCAGGCGCAGGTGTTGAAGTTGATGACGGCTCTTGCGCGGGAAGACGCGACAGCCGTGCTGTTCATCACGCATAACCTTGGAGTTGTGGCCAAGATCTGCAGCCACGTTGCCGTGATGTATGCCGGCAATATTGTCGAAACCGGCGCCGTCAAAGCGGTTTTCAAGGCCCCGCAACATCCCTACACCCGCGCCTTGATGGCCGCTGTCCCAAAGCCCGGCGTCAAGCGCGGCGGACTTGAGGGGCTTGCGGGTGTTGTACCCAATCTCCAGACCCCACCACCGGGCTGTCGGTTTGCGCCCCGCTGTCATCTCGCGGTTGCGGAATGCACGGCAGCGTTGCCATCCCTGCGCAGCGTTGAAGCCGGGCATGGTGTGGCCTGCATCATGGCGAACCCCTCATCATGACGGCCCTGATCAGCATCGAGGGTGTCTCCAAGAGCTATCGCTCCGGCGCTGGCCGCTTCATCGGCTCCGGTGGCGACGTCAAGGCGCTTGATGATGTGTCGTTTCAGGTCAACCGCGGTGAAAGTGTCGGGCTGGTGGGTGAGTCCGGCTCAGGAAAGACCACCCTTTCACGCCTCCTGATGATGCTTGAACAGCCAAGCGCCGGACGCATCCTGTTTGATGGAAAGGATATCGCCACGCTGTCATCGCGCGAGGTGCGCAGCTTGCGCCGGCGCATCCAGATCGTGTTCCAGGATCCATATGCGTCACTGAACCCGCGCATGAGCGTTCATGACATTATCGCCGAGCCGCTCGAGGTGCACAAAGACGTGGTCGAGACATCTGCGCGGGCGCGCACCGACCGGGTTGTCGAACTGCTGGAGACGGTCTCGCTCGGCGCGCAGCATCTTTATCGCTACCCGCATGAGTTCTCCGGTGGCCAGCGTCAGCGGATCGGGATTGCGCGCGCGTTGGCCGTGCGCCCGGATTGCCTCGTTCTTGACGAGCCGACATCAGCGCTCGACGTCTCCGTGCAGGCCCAGGTGCTGAACCTTCTGTCTGACCTGCAGGAACGGCTGGGCCTGACCTACCTGTTCATCTCCCACGACCTTGGCGTCATTCGCCACATCTGTGACCGGATTGTCCTCATCCGTCACGGTCGCCTGGTTGAAGAGGGGCTGACTGAGACGATCTTCACAACGCCTTCAAGCGAATATGCCCGAACGCTGATCGCTGCCATGCCGGACATTGACCCGGAAACGCCCTGGGGGCCGTGACGAACCTGGCCCATGGTGCATGCGTCCATTCCTTCGAATGGATCGCACCATCAAACGTCTGGATCAAACAGTTTGCGTCTCACGCAGTCCCGCGATCGGGGCGGTAGTCGCTGTCGAGGACGACCGTGCCGACGACACGCGAAACGCAGGCGCAGAGCTTGTGGTTTTCTTGCTTCTGCTGGTCGCTGAAGAAGACATCACGGTGATCGACTTCCCCGCTGACCGACAAGATCGACATGGCGCACAGGCCACATTCGCCCTTCCGGCAATCGTAGATGACGTCGATGCCTGCATCATCGAGCGCGTCCAGCAAAGACTTGTTGCGCGGCACGATGATCTCGCGGCCATGACGCGGTAGCACGACCCGGAAGGCTTCCGATGCCAGACGCCCAGAGGAACCGAAGGTCTCCCAACGCAGGTTTGCAGCAGGCCGACCGCTCCGGCTCCAGAGCAGGCGCGCCTCTTCCAGCATGGGCATCGGGCCGCATATGGCGCAGAACGCATCGGCTGACAGGCGGGAGAATTGGGCTTCGAGGTCGAGACGTTGCCCCTCACCGCTGATGTATGTCTCAAATCGGCTGCCCAGACATGCCTCGATCTCATCGGCCAGCGCCAGCTCGTCCCGGTGACGGACAGCATAGGCGAGGCGCGCAGGTGACCCACGCCGGGCGAGCAATGCCGCCATTCCAGCCATTGGCGTGATCCCGATTCCGCCGGCAATCAGCAGGTACTCCGGGTGGCCGAGGTCCAGTTCAAAGCTTGTTTTCGGCTCCGTTATCGAAAGCCGTGAGCCTTCTGCAAGCGACCACATGTAGTCGGAGCCGCCGCGCGAGTCCGGCCGACGCTTCACCGCAATTCTGTAGTGAGCGGCCCCAGCCTCACCAATGAGGGAATAGGATCGGGTCTGTGGCAGACCATCGACATAAACGGTCACATCCACATGCGACCCGACAGAAAACGGCAGAACGATCCCCGACACCGGCACGATTTCGAAAGATCGCGCTGTCGGTGTCAGGTCGACGATTCTCCGGATGGTGGCTTCATGCCAGGACGCTGCAAACCGCATCAGGAACTCCTATTCGCCGCGCAGGTGGATGAGGGCAGCACCGGGAACAAGGTCAAGAACCTTTCGCGACCGCAAAGCGTTGGCGAGGTTGCGAGTTGCAAGCCGTGAATGCTCGCACATCAAGGCTTCGGCACGAGCCCCCTCGCGACGCTCGATCGCTTCCACGATGCAATGGTGCTGGTCCTGGGCCACAATGAGTATCTGCCGGGCCTGCGGACTTTGCGCCTGCGCCAACAAAAATGCGCTGGGCGAAGCAAACGGCAAGGTCATGACACGTTCGAGCTGGCGCTCAATCACACGGCTGTCCGCCAGGCCGACGATCTCGCGGTGGAACCTCGCATTGAGATCGACATAGGCCTCAAAGTCATCAGAATCTGCCACCACAAGCGCCACCGCTTCGTCGAGCTGCCGCAGCAGATCACGCAACGAAGCAAGCGACATCGGCGACACCCCGCGCTCAGCCGCAAGGCGCACTGCGAGACCTTCCACGGCCCCACGGACCGCGATCGCATCGCTGACCTCGACTTCATTGAACGAGCGTACGGTGAAGCCACCGAACGGCATATGCTCAACGAGACCCTCGTCTGCCAGGGTCATCAAGGCTGCCCGGACGGGCGTGCGTGAAACACCGATACGCTCAACGATGGCAAGTTCGGACAGTCGTTCGCCTGGACGCATCTCGCCAGACATCACCAGTTCCCTCAACGCAAGCTGAGCCCGCATCGTTTGTGAACCAGCCTTGTCATCCTGACGTTCGGCGACCTGCGGCATCAGCCCTACTCCGCTGCCCGCATGGCAGCTTTCGGCGTCTCAGCGTTGATCTGCCTGTCGATCAGACGCCGCGCCCACATCGAGCCGGAATCGATATTGAGATTATAGAAAATCCGCCCCGGATTTTCGTCCATGGCTTTCTGCTGAGCTTCCAGGACTTCCTCATCCTCACGGAAAATGCCTGACACGCCTTCACGCAGCTGCGTTGTGAGAGCCTGGTCATCGCGCCGGTAGTTACGGGCGAAAGCCCAGAAGTAA
>JAIYEB010000297.1 GCA_027487195.1 Hyphomicrobiales bacterium
AGCATGCGATAGGCGGTTGCGAGCGTCAGCGTGTAGCAGGCCGCTTCTTCCCAGGTCAGATGCTTTGGCTTTGGCATGAGCTGGCGGCTTTGCACGCGCGCAAACTGCGCGAACGCGCCGTCAGGCGTCTCATAGCCCCAGATGCGCTGCGAGGCCGAAAACATCGGGTCGCCGCCGTTGCATTCCTCGTCATCGCCATCATCCTGATTGCAATGAACGATCACCTCGTCGCCGACCTTCCAGCGCTTGACCTTGGAGCCCACGGCCCAGACCACGCCCGAAGCATCCGAGCCCGCAACGTGGTAGCCGACCTTATGGAAATCGAGTGGCGACACGGGCTGTCCAAGGGCTGCCCAGACGCCATTGTAATTGACGCCGCCGGCCATCACGAACAGCAGAACCTCGTCCTCGCCGATCTGCCACACAGGCACTGTTTCGACGACCATCGAGGTTTCCGGCGGTCCATGCCGGTCTTTGCGGATCGTCCACGCATGCATGTGTGCCGGAACATGCCCAAGCGGGGGAATGTCACCAATGGCGTAGAGATCCTTCGTGGTCATGCCAGTCCTCCCAACGTTTTCGCTAGCTTGCCTAGGAATGTTGCGCTGCACAAGATGGCTTAGGGGATCATGTGATCAGGGTTGGAGCGCCACCACCGACGACAAGCTGATCACTCTCATCCTTGAGGTCGACGCCGGTCAGGCCTCGCAGGAAGGCAGCGCCGAATAGCCAGGCGATCTTTGCTGCCGCATCATCGATGGACAAACCCTCGGGGCGAATGTTGGAGACGCAGTTGCGGTTGGCATCGCTCGTGCCAGGACCAGGCGCAAAGGTGAGGTAGGCGCCAAGACTGTCGGGCGATGACAGGCCGGGCCGCTCCCCGATCAGCATCAGCACCGCACGCGCGCCGACAAGCGCAGCAATCTCATCGCCAATGGCTACGCGCCCGCCACGAACGACAACAACCGGGCCAAGACCAAGGCCAAGCGTGGCGATGCGTGGCCTGAGCGTGCTCACCAGGGATCGCGCATGGCTCTCGACAGCGCGTGCGGAAAGCCCATCGGCGATCGCGATCACGATGTCACCGCCTGGCTTGCCAAGGGCCTCAAGGACATGGCGTGAGGCTGGCGAGAGCCGTCGGCCGAAGTCTGGACGGCTGAGATATGTTGCGCGGTCCGTGGCGTCGCTGTCGACAACAATCGCCTCAAGCCCTGCGCTGCGCAAATCCTCCGCCAGTCCCGCGCCATCGAAGGGGGTATGCACGGCGTCGCGTGCCCTTGCATGGGAAAGCCCGAACGCCAGAACCTCGCTAGTCGGCAGCGATGCGCCAGCGCGCCCCAGCGCAATGCGTGCAGGGGTGAAGCGCCTGAGACCAGACCAGGGGTCAGTGTCACTCATGGCGCGCGCGCCGACTGGAGAAGTGGATGCGCTGATGAGGCCGGGAGCAGCCGTCCGCTGTCGTTGACGAGCCCGAGCGACATGAGCCAGGCGTCGAATTCGGGCGCGCGCCTCAGGCTGAACAGGTCGCGCATCGCGTTCGCGTCGTGAAACGATGTCGATTGGTAGTTCAGCATGACGTCATCTGCGCCGGGAACCCCCATGATGTAGGTCACGCCAGACGTGCACAGGTTGGCGAGCAGCGTATCCATATCGTCCTGATCAGCCTCGGCGTGGTTGGTGTAGCAGACGTCGACGCCCAGCGGGCAGCCCAGGAGCTTGCCGCACATGTGATCCTCAAGCCCGGCGCGGATGATCTCCTTGCCGTCATAGAGATATTCCGGCCCGATGAACCCGACGACGGTGTTGACGAGAAGCGGCTGAAACATCCGCGCAACGCCATAGGCCCGGCACTCCAGTGTCTGCTGATCCACGCCGTGATGGGCATTGGCAGACAGTGCGGTGCCCTGACCGGTTTCAAAGTACATGACGTTCTGGCCAAGTCGCCCGCGCTTCAGCGACAGCGCCGCATCCTGCCCCTCCTTCAGGAGCGAAAGCGTCACACCAAAGGACTGGTTGGCAGCCTGTGTCCCCGCGATCGACTGAAACACCAGATCGACCGGGATCCGCTCCTCGATCAACCGCGTCGTGGTGGTCACATGCGTGAGCACACAGCTCTGGGTCGGGATCTCATGGCGCGAAATCAGGTCGTCCATGAGGTGGGACAGCTCTCCCAGCACCTTGACCGAGTCAGAGGCCGGGTTGATCCCGATCACAGCGTCGCCCGCGCCGTACATCAGGCCATCCAGGATTGCGGCGGTAATGCCGTCGCGATCATCAGTTGGGTGATTTGGCTGGAGCCGGACCGAAAGCGTGCCTTCAAGCCCGATTGTGTTTCGAAACCGCGTCACAACCCGGCATTTGCGCGCGACAACCATCAGATCCTGGTTGCGCATCAATTTGGAGACAGCGGCAACCATTTCCGGCGTAAGCCCGGGCGAAAGCCGTGAGAGCACCTCAGGCGTGGCCTGATAGGACAAGAGCCAATCGCGAAAGCCACCAACGGTCAGATGCGAGACGATCCTGAACGCGTTGTGATCATGGCCGTCGATCAACGCGCGGGTGACATCATCGAGCTCATAGGGGACCAGCGCTTCGGTCAGGAATCGCTTCAGTGGAACGTCCGCAAGCACCATCTTCGCAGCGATGTTTTCTTCAGCTGATCCTGCTGCAAGACCGGCAAGCCGATCGCCCGCACGCGGCGGGGTGGCTTTTGCCATGACCTCCGCAAGATCACGGAAGACAAAGCGCGTGTGGCCAAGGCTGAT
>JAIYEB010000161.1 GCA_027487195.1 Hyphomicrobiales bacterium
CAAATCCCATTGCCGCGCGAATTCCTGTTGCCACCAGACGACGTGTTTCAACAGGCAGAAACCATCGACGCTGTCCTGATCGCGCCCGGCGGCTCGGATCAGGTCGGCGTCGTGGTCAGGCTGACAGCGTTCGACAACACGTTCCTCTATGTCTCGCGCGCCATTGATCCACGCGTCATCCGCTACCAAAACGATGCGGAAGCCGCGACCCTCGAGTACACGTCGCTGGAGGGGCGGCGCGCCGGGATACAGATCGCATTTGCCGTGGTTTACTCGGGCTTTGCCGTTGTCCTGCTCCTGTCCTCGGTCTGGTTTGGTCTTTTCGTGGCCAACACGCTTGTCGGTCCGATCCGGCTCTTGATCGGCGCTGCGGATCAGGTCTCGCGCGGCGATTTGAGTGTGCGTGTGCCGATCGATCCGAGTGCGGGCGATCTGGCGCATCTCGGGCGCACGTTCAACACGATGACATCGGAGCTGAAGTCCCAGCGCGATGAGCTGGTTGCAGCAAACACTGTCATGGATGCCCGGCGTCGGTTCACCGAGGCTGTGTTGTCAGGCGTCACGTCGGGTGTGATCGGGCTTGATGCGCGCATGGATGTCACGCTTGCAAACCGCGCGGCGCTCACGCTCCTCGATGCGTCCCACGATGATGTTGTGGGGCACAGCCTCTCAACCGTTGCACCCGAACTCACTGCGCTTCTTCTTGAAGCCAATCTCGATTTGAAGCCCCTGGTGCAAGGCGAGATCAAGCTCTTGCGTGGCGGCCGTGAACTCGTGCTCGATGTGCGCGTCACATCTGAACAGGGTGCCGGGCGCGAACACGGATATGTCGCAACGCTCGATGACATTTCCGAGCTGGTGAATGCGCAGCGCTCTTCCGCATGGGCAGACGTGGCGCGGCGCATTGCCCATGAGATCAAGAACCCGCTGACCCCGATCCAGCTCTCTGCCGAGCGTTTGAAACGCAAGTACGGCAAGGTGATCACGGTTGATCGCGAGATCTTCGATCAATGCATCGATACGATCGTGAGGCAGGTCGGCGATATCGGGCGCATGGTCGACGAGTTCTCGTCTTTCGCGCGCATGCCCAAAGCGCAGCTGTTGGACGAGGACCTGTCAGACACGATCAAACAGGTCGTGTTCTTGATGAACAATGGCTATCCTGAAGTATCGATTGAAGCCGATCTGGCGGGAGAGCCGATACTTGCCCGGTTCGACCGCCGCCTGATCTCCCAGGCCGCAACGAACATCGTCAAGAATGCGACCGAAGCCATTGCCCAGGTTCAAGATCTCAAGCCAGGCGAAGGGCGGATCCGCGTCCGCCTGGTCACGAGGCAAGGCAATATTGCCATTGAGGTCGAGGACAACGGAATTGGCCTGCCGAAGGTCGAGCGCCAACGCCTGCTGGACCCTTATGTGACAACGCGCGAAAAGGGCACCGGGCTTGGCCTCGCCATCGTGCGCAAGATCCTTGAAGAGCATAATGGCGGCGTTGAGCTTCTCGATGCGCCGTCAGTCAGCTTCGGCGGGCGCGGCGCGCTCGTGCGCCTTTGGTTCCCGCTGATTGCGCCAACGCGCCAGCCACAACGCGTAACAAGCGAGCCCGAAAAGGCGAACGCATCATGATCAGCGACATGATCAGTGACCTGAGTAACGACCTGGGAGTGCATGAATGAGAGCCGATATCCTGATTGTCGATGATGAGAAAGATATCCGGGAACTGATTGCCGGCATCCTCGAAGACGAGGGCTTTGCAACCCGCGTCGCGCGCGATGCAGATGACGCGCTTGGCCAGATGGCCCAGCGCCGCCCCTCGCTCGTGTTGCTCGACATCTGGATGCAGGGCTCGCGCCTTGATGGCCTCGACACGCTTGACGTGATCCGGACCACCTATTCCGACATGCCCGTGATCATGATTTCCGGCCATGGCAACATCGAAACCGCCATCTCAGCCATCAAGAGAGGGGCGTACGAGTATATCGAGAAGCCGTTCAAGGCCGACAGGCTGGTCTTGATGGTCACCCGTGCGCTTGAAAGCCAGGCGTTGAAGCGTGAAATCAAGGATTTGCGTCAGCGTAGCGCAACAACAGACCTGATCGTTGGCAGTTCGACCGCCATGAACCAGCTGCGCTCCATGATCGCGCGCATTGCCCCCACCAATAGTCGCGTCCTGATCACCGGCCCGTCCGGCGCTGGCAAGGAGCTTGCAGCCCGCTCGATCCACCTCGGCAGCCAGCGCGCCTCCGGGCCCTTCGTCGTCATCAGTGCCGCTTCAATAACCCCGGAGAATATGGAAGCCGAACTCTTCGGCATTCAGGAAGCGCCCGGGCGTCAGCGCAAGGTCGGCGCCATGGAAGAGGCGCATGCCGGCACCCTGTTCATTGATGAGATCGCGGACATGCCGCGCGAAACACAGAACCGGATCTTGCGTGTTCTGGTGGATCAAAGCTTCACCCGCGCCGGTGGCTCGGCAAAGGTTCAGGTCGATGTCCGCATCCTGTCATCGAGCGCGCGCGACCTTGAGCTTGAAATCAAGTCCGGCAAGTTCCGTGAGGATCTGTTTCATCGCCTCGCCGTTGTTCCGCTGCGTGTGCCTGGCCTTGCAGAACATCGCGAGGACATCCCCGAGATGGTCGAGGCCTTCCTTGAGCAGATTTCGACCGGAACCGGACTGCCGCATCGCCGGATTGGCGAGGATGCGATGGCTGTCCTCCAAACCCATGACTGGCCGGGCAACGTCCGCCAGTTGCGCAACAACGTCGAGCGTTTGATGATTCTCGCCGGCGGCGATCCTGATGTGGTCGTCGATGCAAGTATGCTGCCGCCGGAAATCGGCTCGCTGCTGCCATCGATGCCAACAGGTGTTGGATCCGAACAGATCATGGCGTTGCCTTTGCGTGAAGCGCGCGAGATATTCGAACGCGACTATCTCTCGGCCCAGATCAATCGCTTCGGCGGCAATATCTCACGCACCTCCGAGTTCGTCGGCATGGAGCGCTCCGCCCTTCACCGCAAGCTGAAGAGCCTTGGCGTCACATAGGAACTTACGATGAAGGTTATCATTTGCGGCGCGGGCCAGGTCGGCTTTGGCATCGCCGAGCGCCTCGCAGCCGAGCGGGCGGATGTCGCGGTCATCGACACCCGCGCAAGCCTGGTGCGTTCCATCACGGACACGCTTGAAGTCCGCGGGTTTGTCGGCAACGCCGCAAGCCCGGATGTGCTTGCGCAGGCAGGCGCTGCCGACGCCGACATGCTTGTCGCCGTCACACTGACCGATGAAGTCAACATGGTCGCGTGTCAGGTCGCCGGAACGCTGTTCAAGATTCCAACCAAGATCGCGCGGATACGGGCGCAAAGCTATCTGAAGCCGGACTGGCGCGATTTGTTCACCCGCGACGGCCTGCCGATCGATGTGATCATTTCGCCCGAGCTTGAGGTTGGGGAAACGGTTCTGCGGCGTCTCGAACTGCCCGGTGTCGTCGACGCAGCAACCTTTGCTGATGGCAAGCTCACCATGTGCTCGACAAGGCTCGCCGAAGATTGCGCGGTCGTCGACACGCCCCTGTTGCAGTTGACCGAACTTTTTCCCGATCTGCCAGCGCGTGTGGTTGCCGTCACGCGGGATGGGCGCTTGTTCGTTCCAAGGTCCGTCGACATGCTGCTCACGGGCGACATCGTGACGTTCCTCGCAGAGACATCGCAGGTTCGCCGCACACTGACGATCTTCGGCCATGAGGAGCCACCCTCCTCCCGCATTGTGATTGCCGGCGGAGGCAATATCGGTGTCTACGTCGCGCAGAAGATCGAAGAGCGCACACCCAAGGCCCGCGTGCGCATTATCGAGAGTGCGCGCGAGCGTGCGGTTTCAATTGCTGATCAGTTGAAGCGAACGGTCGTTTTGCATGGGTCAGCGCTCGAGCAGGAGATCCTGCGCGAGGCCGATGTCGAGAATGCGCACCACGTTGTGTCGCTGACCAACGATGATCAGGTGAACCTGCTGTCGGCAGTTCTCGCCAAGCGGCTTGGCGCGCAGCACACCCTGGCTCTGACCAACAATCGCGGCTACGCCAGCTTCGCCCGCGATCTTGGCGTCGATGCAACCATCAACCCACGCGCCGTGACTGTGAGCCGGATCCTGCAGCATATCCGCCGCGGTCGCATCAGAAGCGTCTACGGCATTGCCGATGGTCAGGCGGAAATCATCGAGGCCGAGGCGCTGGCAACCTCGCCCCTGGTCGGCAAGCCGCTGAACTCGGGCGTTGTTCCCGAGGGGATGCGGATTGGCGCCATTTTGCGCTCGGGCCAGATTTTCGTGCCAACCGGCAAGACGAAGATCATGGCGAATGACCGGGTGGTTCTGGCCGCCTTGTCTGAAAATGTGCGCAAGGTCGAACAGCTGTTCCGGGTCAGCATCGACTACTTCTAGACCAAACGGCTCAGGCGCCGTCGGTGCGGTCCATAAGGGATGTCGGCCACAACTGTGGCAGGGGGAAGCCGTCATGAAGATCACACTCGATCTTGGAAAACTGGTTGAGACCGGCAAAATCTCGAACGAGGAAGCTGAGCGGCTGAAGGCACTTGCGGCCCCCACAACCGCATCCCTGGCGCTCAACATCTTGCTCGCGTTTGGCGTGATGGCCGTGGCGGGTGGTGTGATCGGCCTCTTGCCCGAGCCTTCAATCAGCCTGGCGGTTGGAACCGCGCTGTGCGTTGCCGGGATCTGGCTTCAGATCGAACGGCGCCAAGACTGGATGGTGCTCGGCACCATCTTCATGCTGGTCGGGAGCATTGTCGCAGCGCTTTCAGTTGCCGTACTCGCGAGCGGTCATCCCGCTGCGTTGTTTGCAGCGACAATCGCATTTAGCATCGTGGCCTGGCAGACGAAAAGCGGCCTCATGGCAGGCCTTGCGGTTTTGGCGCTGTCCGCCGCGCTCGGCGGGCAAACCGGATATCGCAACGCCACTTACGCCATCGCAATCCACCAGCCGACCGTATCGATCCTGCTGTTTTCCGCCCTTTCATACGCTGCCTACTTGCTGTCGAAGCGCATGGCCGCAGACAACGCCCGCGTCATGATCATTGCCGCACGAACGGCGATCCTCATTGTCAACGTCGCGTTTCTGGTCGGCTCGATCTGGGGCGATACGCTTCGCCCATTTGCCGAGCAGTTTGGTTTCCAGCCGCCTCACATCTCGCGGATGACCTTTATCATCGGCTGGGCCCTTGCGATCATTGCTGCCGCAGTCTTCGCCGTTCGTGCCAATCGCCCCTGGCTTGTGACCACCTGTGCCGTCTTTGGCTCGCTGCACTTTTACACCCAGTGGTTCGAGCGGCTTGGCGCAACGCCTGTTTCGATCCTGATTGCGGGCTGCCTGGCGCTGGGCATCGCGATCCTTCTCATGCGCTATCATCGCAACAAGGCCGCCTGATCTGAATGCGCACCATGTGGTTGCGGTGCATTATGCCCTCGCCTATGGTCCGCCGCCGTCAAATGGCCAAGAACGCGACGAAACCTGAACTCCTGTCGGAAACACACTCTTATGCTCACTGTACTTCGTAACGCATCGCAAGGCTGGCTCGGTCGCATCATTGTCGGCGTGATCCTTGCGCTTTTGACCGTTGCATTCGCGATCTGGGGCATTTCCGACGTGTTTCGTGGCTTTGGCCGCGCGTCAGTCGCTACAATCGGCACGGTCGAGATTACTGAAGAGCGCTTCCGCAACGAATATGACCGTGAGCGTCAGGAGCTTTCGCGCAGGATCGGACGTCAGGTCACGACCGAACAGGCAAGGCTGTTTGGCATTGCTGAAAACCTTCTCTCGCGCATGACGGCAGAAGCCGCCATGGACCAGCGCGCCCGCGAGCTTGTTCTTGGCATGTCGGACGAAGCTGTCGCGCGCTCGGTCGTTGATGATCCAAACTACCGGGTGGCAGGCGGCCGGTTTGACGCCGGTGCCTTCCGTGAGTGGCTGCGTCAGAACGGCATGACCGAACAAACCTATATTGCCCAGCGCCGGCAGTTGTTGATCCGCAGGCAGATTGCCGAGGGGCTGGCCGGGCGCATCGATTCGCCACGCGTCATGGAAGAAGCGATCCACCGCTTCCAGACCGAACGTCGTGTGATCCAGTACGCGACAGTTCCTGCCGAACGTTTCGCCACGGTTGACGCACCGTCCGAGGATGTTCTGCGCACCTACTTTGACATTACGCGCTCGGCCTTCCGCGCGCCTGAATATCGCCAGGTCAACGTTCTGGTCCTGAATGCCGAAGCGCTGGCAGGCCGGATCAACGTCAGCGATCAGGACCTTGCCCAGGCCTATGAGGCCAGACGCTCGACCTACGTGACAGCCGAACGGCGCACGCTTCGCCAGATCACCTTCCAGGACCGTGCGGCTGCAACGGCTGCGCGCGAACGCCTCAATGCAAACTTCACGTTCGATCAGTTGGCTGCCGAACTTGGCCGTAGCCCGGCCGATCTGTCGCTTGGAACCTTGACTGCAGTCGAGGTTCTGGATCCTGAAGTGCGCGCTGCTGCGTTTTCGTTGGGCGCAGGCGTCCCATCCGGTGTGGTTTCAAGCCGCTTTGGCCCGGTGATCGTCATTGCCGACGCGATTGAAGCCGAGAAGGTTCGCACCCTTGCCGAGGTCTCGGCCGAATTGCGCGCGGCGCTCCAGCTTGAGCGCGGGCAGCGCGAAATCCTGGATATGCATGACAAGGTCGAGGACGAGCGCGCCTCGGGCTCTCGCCTTGCAGAAGTGGCACGCAAACTGGAACTGCCGTTCGTCGAGGTCGCGGCCCTTGATTCATCCGGGCGCAACATGGCTGGCGAAGCGATTGGCCAGACACTTGGTGGCAACGAAGTTGTTGCCGCCATCTTCCGCAATGCCGAAGGCTTCGATGCCGACCCGGTTCAGGTCCGTGGTCAGGGCTTCATCTGGTTTGATGTCCAGCGTATCACGCCAAGTCGTGAACGCTCGCTTGATGAAGTTCGCCAGCAGGTTGTCGAGCGCTGGACCAATGACCAGCGCGCCAACCGCATGAATGGCTTTGCACGCGAACTCGTGACGCGCATCAATGCCGGCCGTCCGATTGCTGAAGTTGTCGCGGAAGCCGGCCTGTCGCTCCTGCAGTCCGAGCCGTTCGCGCGCTCTGGCCAGGTCGGCGATCTTGGTGCCGGCGTTGGCGAAGCGGCATTCGCAACGGCCAAGGACCGGGCTGGCTCCGCCAACACAGGTGCGGACGGCCTGGACCGCGTTGTCTTCGTTGTCATCTCGAGCGAAGTTCCGCCCTTCACGGCACTCGAGGACCGGATCACTCAGGACCTGGATCGCACCTATGGCGACGACATCCTTGGCCAGTATGTGGCGCGCCTTGAGCGTGACCTTGGCGTCACTGTCAATCGCGCCATCGTCAATCGCATCACGGGCGCCACGGCTCCCTGATGCGGCTCGAACCTGACTTTGGGGCGTTTCGCGAAGGCTATGAGGCGGGGCGCGCTCAGGTCGTTGCGACAAAGCTTGTTGCCGACCTTGAAACCCCGGTCAGCGTCTACCTGAAGCTCGCCGTCGCCGGTCAAAAAAGCTTCCTGCTCGAATCGGTCGAGGGCGGGGCAACGCGCGGGCGCTATTCCATCCTCGGCTTTGCCCCCGATATCGTCTTCCGTGCCCATGGCGATGCGCCGGAAATTGCACGCGATGGCAGGCCCTTCGAGCCGGTGTCAGGTGGCACGCTCGGTGCCTTGCGCAGGCTTTTGGCTGAAAGCCGGATTGATCTGCCTGAAACACTGCCGCCCATGGCGGCGGGCGTTTTCGGTCTGCTCGGCTATGACACGATCCGCCTGGTTGAGCCGGTCGGCCCGGACAAGCCCAACATTCTGGGCGTTCCGGATGCGCTGCTCGTGCGCCCGACCATGGTGGTCGTGTTCGATGCGGTGAAGGACGAGTTGACGCTCGTTACGCCCGTCCGCCCCACGCCGGGCCTTGATGCGACGCGAGCCTACGCAAGGGCAAGTGAGCGTCTTGTCCAGACGCTTGAGGCGATTGACCGCTCCGTCCCCCACAGCCCCGATGCTGACAGTGCACTCATTGCGGAGGCCATGACGTCCAATACGCCGCCGTCGGACTATCTCGACATGGTGGCAAGCGCCAAGGAGCACATTGCGGCTGGCGACATTTTCCAGGTCGTGCTGTCGCAACGCTTTTCCGCGCCTTTTCTATTGCCGCCATTTGCGCTGTACCGCGCGCTCAGGCGCATCAACCCGGCACCTTTCCTGTACTTCCTCGATTTCGTTGATTTCGCACTTGCAGGCTCCTCTCCGGAGATCCTGGTCCGCGTGCGTGCAGGCGAGGTCACGATCCGTCCGATTGCCGGCACGCGCACGCGCGGCGCAACCCTTGAACTTGATGAAGCCATGGCGCGCGAACTGCTCGCCGACCCCAAGGAGCGTGCAGAACATCTGATGCTGCTTGATCTTGGTCGCAACGATGTCGGGCGCGTCGCGGAAATCGGGACGGTCAAGGTTACGGACAGTTTCTTCATCGAGCGCTACAGCCACGTCATGCACATCGTCTCAAATGTGACGGGCAAGCTGTCGCCAAACTACGATGCCATTGATGCATTGCTTGCAGGCTTTCCGGCAGGCACCGTTTCCGGCGCACCGAAGGTCAAGGCCATGCAGATCATCGATGCGCTGGAGCGCGATGAGCGCGGCCCCTATGCCGGTTGCGTTGGCTATTTCTCGGCCAATGGCGACATGGACACCTGCATCGTGTTGCGCACGGGGCTGGTCAAGGACGGTGTGCTGCACGTCCAGGCCGGCGCTGGCATCGTTGCCGATTCAGACGCGCAGTCCGAACTGCAGGAATGCGTCAACAAGGCGCGCGCGCTTGTAAAGGCTGCCGAAGAAGCGGTGCGCTTCGCAAGCAGCGTCGGACGCGGGCAGTAAGGCCCTATACCGCGACAGGCGCCTTGATGTGCGGGTGCGGCTCATAGCCTTCAACCGCAATGTGCTCCGCACGGAAGGCGAAGAGATCGCTCACGCCTGGATCAAGCTTCAGCTGCGGCAAGGGGCGCAGATCGCGCGTCAGCTGCAGTTCCGCCTGCTCGATATGGTTTGAATAAAGGTGCGCGTCGCCAAGCGTGTGGACGAAATCCCCGACGCCGAGCCCGACGACCTGCGCAATCATATGGGTCAAGAGCGCGTAGGAAGCGATGTTGAACGGCACGCCAAGAAACACATCCGCCGAGCGTTGATAGAGCTGGCAGGAGAGTTTGCCGTCGGCCACGTAGAACTGGAACAGGCAGTGGCACGGCGGCAGCGCCATGTTCGGAATATCTGTCGGGTTCCACGCGGTGACGATCAGCCTGCGCGAATCCGGATTGCGCCTGAGGTCAGCCACCAACCCGGTGATCTGATCAATCGTTGCGCCATCCCTGCCCGGCCATGAACGCCACTGGTGGCCATAGACCGGCCCAAGATTGCCGTCAGCATCCGCCCATTCGTTCCAGATCGAAACGCCATTGTCTTTCAGATACTTGATGTTGGTATCGCCGGAGATGAACCAGATCAGCTCATGCACGATCGAGCGGATATGCAGCTTCTTGGTCGTGATCAGCGGAAAACCTTGCGATAGGTCATAGCGCGACTGATGGCCGAACACGCTGAGCGTACCCGTGCCGGTGCGGTCGGACTTTTTCACTCCGTCGCGGAGAATGCGTTCGAGAAGATCGTGATACTGGCGCATGAGGCTTGATACATCGAAGTTCGAAGGAACGCGCGGGATAAGTGGGACTACCCACAAACCAAAACGCCCCGGACGATGCCGGGGCGCTGGACACTAAGCCCCGGGGCCTACGCCTTCGGCTTGGGGTGCAGCGTCGCCAGCTGCTTGGTGTGTTCGGCCAGGAGGTAATAGACCGTCACGCGCTCTTTGGTCTTGTCAGCCTTCATTTTCTCAACAACGGCCTTCACCATCTTGTCGAGATCGGCATCGCTTTCCGTGCGGCCGAGCTTCTTCTTGAGCCAGCTGTCGCGCACACGCTTCATTTCTTCCGGGTCGCTGCCGGACACGAGCGACGA
>JAIYEB010000209.1 GCA_027487195.1 Hyphomicrobiales bacterium
CCTGTCGACACAAACAGCGCTTGCGCTTGTCACTCTGGCAACGCTGGCGCTCGTTCCTGTCCTGGTCCGGCGATGGCAGGCGCGGTCAACGACACAAGCGCCATGACGTTGATTTTGCCGCCCGCGTTGAACCTGCTCCCGGCGGGCCATGGCAGTGACCGGCCCTCGCGCGGCGTGCCCGCCTTGTTTCAGCCGCATGACCGGTCAACTCTGCGTCCAACAGCAATTCCGTCAGTCGCGAGGACTGGATGAGCGAAGCGACACAGAGCCATCCGGCCCGGCGCAACGGCACTGGTCTGAGTGCCAAGCTGCTTTGGCTGACCGTTCTGTTCGTGATGATTGCGGAAGTGCTGATCTATGTTCCAAGCATAGCCAACTTTCGCCTGAACTGGCTCAATGATCGCATCGCTGCAGCGCAGACTGCTGCCCTGGTGCTGGAAGCTGCACCCGACTCCATGATCTCCTCGGCCCTGGAAGCGCAGGTCCTGCAGCATGTCGGCGCGCGTACCATCTCGCTGAAGCAAGGGGACAAGCGGCGCCTTCTGGCCTTTGCCGATATGCCCGGAGATGTGGTCGCGACCTACGATATCAGGTCTGTCTCCACGTTCGAATCTATCCGCGACGCATTCAGCACGCTGAGCCGGCCGGACGGAGGTCTCATCCGGATCATCGGCCTGCCGCCCGCGCAAGGTGAGTTCGTCGAGATCGTCGTCGAAAACCATCCCCTTTGGTCGGCAATGTGGACGTACTCCGGCAACATCCTGCTGCTGTCCCTGGTAATCTCAGGCATCACGGCAGCGCTCGTTTATCTCACCCTCCACCTGTCCATTGTGCGTCCGATCAAGAACCTCTCAGGCGCACTTGGCGCATTCAGGGACGATCCCGAGAACCCGTTGCGGGTCTTGAGCCCGTCAGACCGCCGCGATGAGCTGGGTGATGCAGAGCGTGCGCTTGCCGTCATGCAGCGCGATCTGCAAGCGGCCATGGGTCAGAAAAACCATCTCGCAGCCCTCGGTCTTGCGGTTGCAAAGATCAACCATGACCTGCGCAACATTCTGGCCTCGGCTCAGCTTTTCTCGGATCGCCTGTCCGGTGTGAAGGACCCGACGGCGCAGCGCCTGGTTCCAAAGGTGATCAGCGCGCTCGATCGGGCCATCGCGCTTTGCCAGGCAACTCTGACCTATGGAAAAGCCGCCGAACCTGCGCCCCAACGTCGTCAACTGGCGCTCGCTCCGATCGTGGAGGAGGTTGCAGCCGTACTGGCCATTCCAGCAGATTGCGCCATTACGTTTACAAGCTCGATTGAAGCGGGCCTGATGGTTGATGCGGATCCCGATCAACTCTTCCGGGTTCTCCTGAATCTCGCGAGAAACGCCTATCAGGCGCTTCAGGGACGCGGCCCGGTGGCAGGCGACGCCATCAGGGTTGCCGCACGCCGACAAGGCGCCGTGACCATGATTGAGATCGCAGATACAGGGCCTGGCATACCCGAGAGGGCACGGGACAAGCTGTTTCGCCCGTTCCAGTTGACCGCCAGCGCCGGCGGCACTGGCCTTGGCCTGGCCATCGCCTCCGAACTTGTGAAAGCGCATGGCGGCAGCATCAAGCTCGTCGACGGGACACTTGGCGCGACGTTCCAGATTACCATCCCGGACCGAACGCTGGACTTCGAGGCCGCACGCTCCGAGAGAAAGCGCGCCTGAGGGGCCTGCGACGTCGCGGGCTGCTTGGCCAAGACCCCCTCAAGCCCCGAGCCAGAACCGCCGAACTTGCTGTCTATTCGGGCGAGCTGCCTAATTCCTAGGCAATAGATCGGCGTGCGCGGCGAAAAATCGCCAAAAAGCCGAACAGGACAAGCCGCATAACACACGGTGATGCTTGGCATGAGCTTTGCCAACTCTGTGGAGCTTTGCCAACTGGCAGGTGTGATCGCAGAGACGATCTGGAGGTATCCCATGGACTTGAGTTTCCGCCGCCGCGGTTTGGCTGCCCTTTTCGCGGGGCTTCTGGCCGGCATTTCAGCCACAGCCGCCTTCGCCCAGGAGAAGGTTCTGCGCATCGGCATGACCGCAGCCGACATTCCGCGCACGCTCGGACAGCCCGACCAGGGCTTTGAGGGCAACCGCTTCACCGGCATTCCGATGTTCGATGCCCTGACTCATTGGGATCTTTCGAAGGCGGATGCTGCCTCGGTCCTGATCCCGGGCCTCGCAACGGAATGGGCCGCCGACGCCAATGACCGCACCAAATGGGTGTTTCGTCTCAGGCCGGGCGTGCGCTTCCATGATGGCTCGCCATTCAACGCAGCTGCCGTGGTCTGGAACGTCCAGAAGGTTCTCGATCAGGCCGCCGGTCATTTCGATGCCAGCCAGGTCGGTGTCACCGCCTCGCGCATGCCGACCCTTCGCTCTGCCCACGTCATTGATGACTTGACGGTTGAGCTGACAACTTCGGAGCCGGACTCGTTTCTTCCGATCAACCTCACAAACCTGTTCATGGTCTCGCCGACCCACTGGAACGCCCTGCTTGCGGCAGTTCCGGCTGATGTGACCGACCCACGCCAGCGCTCGGCGCGCGCTTGGACGGCGTTTGCGGCAAACCCCTCGGGCACGGGCCCATTCCGTGGTGTGCGTCTTGTGCCGCGCGAGCGCTTCGAGATGGTCGCAAACCGCGACTATTGGGACCCGGCGCGCCGGCCCAAGGTTGATCGGGTTGTGCTGCTGCCTATCCCTGAAGCCAACGCACGCACTGCGGCACTTCTCGGCAATCAGGTCGACTGGATCGAAGCACCGGCGCCCGATGCCCTGCCGGCCATCCGCCAGCGCGGCTTTACCCTCTACACCAACCCGCAGCCGCATGTCTGGCCATGGCAGTTCTCGTTCGTGGAGGGCTCTCCCTGGCGTGATCTGCGCGTGCGTCAGGCGGCTAATCTCTGCATCAACCGCGAAGAATTGCGTGAGCTTCTTGGCGGCCTGATGGGCGTTCCAAAAGGCACGGTTGCACCTGGCCACCCCTGGTGGGGTAACCCGACTTTTGACATCCGTTACGATCTGACGACGGCGCGTCGCCTGATGACGGAAGCCGGCTTTGCTGCCAACCGTCGCTTGACGGTCAAGGTTCTGACCTCTGCCTCAGGCTCCGGCCAGATGCAGCCCGTGGCCATGAACGAGTGGCTTCAGCAGGCGCTGCGCGAGTGCTTCTTCGACGTTCAGCTCGAAGTCATCGAATGGAACGCCCTGTTCACCAACTGGCGCGAAGGCGCGAGCCACGCGAACGCACGTGGGGCCCATGCCACGAACGTGACCTATGCGGCGATGGACCCGTTCTTCGCCATGGTTCGCTTCGTGACACGCGGCGCAAACCCGCCGAACTCCAACAACTGGGGCTTCTTCAACACCGATGAAATGGAAACCCTCGTGCGCACGGCCCGCACAACATTCGAGGGTGCTGCCCGCGACGCAGCGCTTGCAGCTCTCCACAAGCGCATTGTTGAGGAAGCTCCGTTCCTTTGGGTTGCCCATGACGTCGGGCCGCGCGCCATGAGCCCGCGCGTGACGGGCGTTGTGCAGCCACGGTCCTGGTTCATCGACATCGCAACGATGGATCTGCGCTGATGAGACAGCGCGCCACACAGACCGCGCGGTCAGTTGGCGCGCTATTCTCAGGCCATACGGTGTTGCAGCCCTTGGCCCAGACCAACCGTTTCGACCGGCGGCGTTCCACGCGCTGCCGGTTGAGCGTGGCGAACAGCAGCCTCGATGGCGCTGACACCCGCCTCAAGTCCATCAATCAGATTGGCCCTCACCATCGGTTGCAGTCGGCTTTTCAACCCTGCAAGCCCTGCACCACCGAGGATAACAGTTCGTGCCCCGCTCTTGACACAGGCTTCGCAGGCAGACGCGAGCATGGCGAGCGAGCCGTCCGGATCACGCGCGATGTCAGCACCGGACGGGGCAACCGTTTCAACACCTATGAGCTGGCTTCCGAAGCCACGGCTTGCGGCGAACTCGGTGAGCATCGGCCCCCAGAGCACCCCGCCAGTGACCACCGCGAACGGTCCGGTTTGTGCGGCCTGAGCCATCGCGGCATCCGCCATGCCAACGACAGCAAGGCCGGAAAGTTCGCGCAGCGCATCAAGCGCCGGGTCGCCAAAGCAGGCGAGAAGAATGCCATCAAAACCATCGCCAGCCTCGGCGTAGGCATCGAGCACGGCATGACCAGCGATGGCATAGGCCGCGCGGCTTGCGATGTATCGCGCACCAAGACGCCCCGTCACAGGCACAAAAACTGTGCCAACAGACGCGACTTTCACCGCTTCGCGATAGGCCAGATCCGTGATCGAGGCCGTCGTGTTTGGATTGATCAACAAGATCCGCATCGCCCGGCATACCTCCTGAAGGATGTCTTGTGGGCGAAGCAGTTAGCCCCTACCCGCTCCTCAAACCTATGGACTGTCTCATGACAACTGGAATTGACCGACGCAAGTTTCTTGCAGCGACAGCCGGCGCCGCAGCGCTGACAACCTTCGATCTGTCGCAAGTCACTGCGCAAGGCGCGAGTGTCCTGCGCATTGCCATGACGGCGTCTGACATTCCGCTGACGACAGGCCAGACCGATCAGGGCGGCGAAGGCCAGCGTTTCATGGGCTA
>JAIYEB010000019.1 GCA_027487195.1 Hyphomicrobiales bacterium
CCAACGGGATCAGCGAGGCCGGCAATGTCCTCGACGCCTTTTGCCATGGCGTTGATGCGCGCCTCATCAAGGCGCAGCCGATCCAGAAACGATCCCGAGAGACCCCGACCTGCGGCCCGCGCCATGTCGGCTGCGTTTGCCGCAACAATACCGGGAAGCGCTGACCGGATGTGTTCAGCCATAGCCAGAAGGGCTGCGCGCTTCTGGGCCGATGGCGCAAGGGCGATTCCTCGCGCGGCGGCGCGCGCACTGACGCCCATGTCGCGCATGACGACATCAATATCGGCTGGGATCGTTTTGCTCGTTACCGTCATCAGCTCAACTATCACCCGACAAAGGCCATGTCGTCACGATGAATTATCTCGGCTCGGCCGGAATGGCCGGCAAGCGCCGCGATTTCCGCTGACTTCAGCCCCTTGAAGCGCTCGGCATCGCTGCTGTCCCACGCGACCAGCCCGCGGCCGATCTCGGCCCCATCGGGGGCACGCACGATCACAACGTCGCCGCGCGCAAACGGCCCCTCGACCCGGCGAACGCCCGCAGGCAGCAGGCTCTTGCCGGATCGAAGCGCGCGGGCCGCCCCTGCATCGACGTGAAGCGCGCCGTGCGGCTCAAGCTGGCCGGCAATCCAGGCGCGGCGCGCTGTGACAGGATCGCCTGCAGGCAGGAACCATGTCACCGGTGCGCCCTCATCAATCGCCTTCAGCGGGTTTTCGCGCCCGCCAAGTGCAATCGCCATGGCGGCACCCGAGGCCACTGCGATCTTGGCCGCCTCTATCTTCGTGACCATTCCACCCCTGGCGAGTTCAGAGCCCGCCGCGCCGGCCATGGCCTCGATCTCCGCTGTGATCTTCTCAACAACGGGGATGTGCCGGGCAGTGGGGTCCTTTGCAGGCGGCGCCGTGTAAAGCCCATCGATATCGGACAGGAGCACAAGGGCATCGGCACCCGACAGCGACGCCACGCGAGCCGCCAGCCTGTCATTGTCGCCATAGCGGATTTCCGATGTTGCAACCGTGTCATTCTCGTTGATGACGGGGATGCATTTGCGCGCCAGCAGCGTGTCGAGCGTGTTGCGGGCATTGAGATACCGCCGGCGCTCTTCCGTGTCCTGAAGCGTCAGGAGGACCTGCCCTGCAACAATCCCGCGCGCCTGGAAGGCCGCAGACCAGGCGTGCGCCAGCGCGATCTGCCCAACGGCTGCGGCGGCCTGGCTCTGTTCCAAGGGCAGTGGCCCGCGCGCAAGGCCAATGGCATGGCGCCCGAGCGCAATGGCGCCAGATGAGACCACGATGACGTCGGCCCCTGCGGCTTGCAGGCTTGCAAGGTCATCAACCAGCCCGCCAAACCAGGGTTGGCGCACAATTCCGCGCGCGCCGTCCACAAGCGTGGCGGAACCAATTTTCACGACAATGCGGCGGTGGCTGGCGAGGCGACGGATCATGGGCGGGGGATTGCCATGGCGCACGGGGCGGTGTCGAGCCATTTGCAGCGCGTTTCTCTTGTCATGGAAACGACACTGCCTCTTGAACTGACGCGCCTGCTTCGATATAGCCGCTGCCTGTCGTGAAAGCTTTCGGGCTTGGATGACATGCCCAGATAGCTCAGTTGGTAGAGCATGCGATTGAAAATCGCAGTGTCGCTGGTTCGATCCCGGCTCTGGGCACCATCTGTTTTTCACAATGATATCAAGTGATTGTAGCGGGCAAGCGCCAGCATGGCCGAGCTGCGTCAGGCCAGGCACACTTGCGTCAAAATGCCGGAGCCATTGGGCTATCCAAACGGCAGCGGGTCATGCCGCTCCTGGCGCTTGACCTGAGATCGGCTCGAAAGACCGAAAGGTGAGAGCTTGAAGCCGTTTTCGGCCCGCATCAAAAATCAGTCGCGGATTTTGATTCCTTGAGGCCAGTCGAACCTTCCGGTTCATTGGATCCAGCACTCCGCGGTGAACCTTCAATGGCTTTGCGGGCATGGGATTGGTGTGGGCAACGCCCAAGCGCCAGCGCCGGGTTGAGCGATAAACGCGAAATTCGTGGCGATAGAATTGGTCGGAGTGGCAGGATTTGAACCTGCGGCCCCTTCGTCCCGAACGAAGTGCGCTACCAGGCTGCGCTACACTCCGACATCCATACGCGACGTTTCAAAGGCTTTCGGGAACAGCCAGCCGCACAGGGAGGCGGCGATATAGCGCGGGTCTGCGCCAATCGCAATAGAAAGCCGGATCGTGAGGAACGGGCTTGAAGAATGCCCCGAACCAAGGTTAAGGACGTGCCGTGTTTTTGGGGCTTCGCCAAGCGGTAAGGCAGCGGTTTTTGGTACCGCCATTCCCAGGTTCGAATCCTGGAGCCCCAGCCACACACCTTGCGGGCTGATCTGGCGATCTTGATGCCCCCATTTGATCATCGACCCAAAGGCTTTGGCATGCGATGAGCGCCTGAGGGAGTTCGCCGTGCCACGCCTGATCACTGTCGCCGCCGCACAACTCGGGCCCATCCAGCGCGCGGACAGCCGCGGCAGCGTTGTGGCGCGTATGTTGAAGCTGATGGAGGATGCGGCGCGCGAGCGCGCTGATCTCATCGTCTATCCCGAGCTTGCGCTCACCACCTTCTTTCCGCGCTGGTATCTTGAGGATCGCAGCCAGGCCGAGCCCTGGTTCGAATCCTGCATGCCGGGGCCTGAGACCCTGCCCCTGTTTGAACGCGCCCGCGCGCTTGGGATGGCCATGTCGTTTGGCTATGCCGAAGCGACACCGGTAGGCCAGCACTTCAACAGCTCCGTCCTCGTTGCTGCGACCGGACAGATTGTCGGCAAGTACCGCAAGATCCATCTTCCCGGCCACGTCGAGCATGATCCCGAGCGCACGCACCAGCATCTGGAAAAGCGCTATTTCGAGCCGGGCGATCTCGGCTTTCCGGTGTGGAATTGCCTTGGCGGCCTTGTTGGGATGGCAATCTGCAATGATCGGCGCTGGCCGGAGACATGGCGCGTGATGGGCCTGCAGGGTGTTGAGCTTGTGGTGCTTGGCTTCAACACCCCCTCGGTCAATTCGCAAAAGGCGGGCGAAGGTCTCGCCGAGCGCATGTTTCACCATCGCCTGTCGCTTCAGGCGGGTGCCTATCAAAACGCGACTTGGGTTGTGGCTGTGGCCAAGGCTGGCGTGGAAGATGGGCACCACCTCATGGGCGGAACCATGATTGTCGATCCGGAAGGGCGCATCGTCGCCGAACTCGATCATGAGGCGGATGGGCTGCTGGTGCGCACCATCGATCTTGATGACACACGCTTTGGCAAGGAAACGATCTTTGACTTCAAGCGCCATCGCCGGATCGAGCATTACGGGCTCATCACCAAGCGTACCGGCGTCGGCGCACCTCTTGGCAAGGGCGGGCCGGAACTATGACGCGCTCGCTTGCGGTTGCTGATCTCGCGCCCGACAGGGTCTACAAGATCCTGTGTGGCCTGATTGTGCCGCGCCCCATTGCGCTCGTGACGAGCCTGTCTGAGGAGGGCGTTGTCAACGCCGCGCCCTTCTCGTTTTTCAACGTTTTCTCCGAGGCACCGCCTTTGATTGTGCTCGGCCTGCAGCACAAGCCAGGGCGGGTTTTGAAGGACACCACGCTCAATATCCGCGAAAGCGGCGAGTTCGTGGTCAATATGGTCGATGGTGCGCTGGCTGAAGCCATGAACATCACCGCGATCAATTTCCCGCCCGACATGTCGGAGGTGGAAGCTGCCGGCCTCACCCTTGCGCCGTCCCTGAAGGTGCGCCCGCCGCGGCTGGCCGAGAGCCCCGCCGCGATGGAGTGCCGCAAGACCGTTTCGTTGTCCTTTGGACCGCATCGCGAGCTGCTTGTCGGCGAGGTGGTGCAGTTTCATATCGCCGACGAAGTGATGGATGACGCCTTCAACGTCGATGTCGCGGCCTACCAGCCAATTGCGCGTCTGTTTGGCAATCTCTACGCCCATCAGGGTGAGGTGTTTGAACTGACCCGCCCGACCTTTGCTGAATGGCAGGCGCAAAAGGACTGACAGTGTCCGGGGTTTGACGGCAGCGGCCTCAGCCCGCTAGTTAAGCCAATGTCATTCAACAGTTTCGGCCACCTCTTTCGTGTAACGACCTTTGGCGAGAGCCACGGGCCAGCCATTGGCTGCGTGGTCGATGGCTGTCCTCCGGGCATTGCCATTTCGGAGGCCGAGATTCAGTCCTTTCTGGACAAGCGCCGCCCGGGTCAGAACCGCTTCACGACCCAACGCCGCGAACCGGATCAGGTGACCATCATGTCCGGCGTCATGGTCGACCGCGACGGTGTTCAAAAGACAACCGGGACGCCGATTGCGCTGGTGATCCAGAACGTTGATCAACGCTCCAAGGACTATGACGCGATTGCCCAGTCCTATCGGCCAGGCCACGCCGACTTCACCTATGACGTCAAGTATGGCCTGCGCGACCCGCGCGGCGGCGGGCGCTCGTCTGCACGTGAAACCGCCATGCGCGTGGCAGCAGGCGCCATTGCCCGCAAGGTCGTGCCGGGCCTCCATGTGCGCGGTGCGCTGGTGCAGATGGGGCCGCACGCCATTGATCGGTCCCGCTGGGACTGGACAGCGGTCGACGAAAACCCGTTCTTCTGCCCTGATCGCGAGATGGCCAGGTTCTATGAGAGCTATCTCGATGACATTCGTAGAGATGGCTCTTCGGTTGGCGCGGTGATCGAGATCATTGCCGAGGGTGTTCCAGCCGGCATTGGCGCGCCGCTCTATGGCAAGCTGGACAGCGATATCGCTGCAGCCCTCATGGGCATCAACGCCGTGAAGGGCGTCGAGATCGGTGCTGGCTTTGCAGCCGCCGCACTGCGCGGCGAGGACAATGCGGACGAAATGCGCATGGGCAACGACGGGCGCGCACTGTTTTTGTCAAACAATGCCGGCGGCATTCTTGGCGGCATTGCAACAGGCCAGCCCGTGGTCGCCCGTTTTGCAGTCAAGCCCACCTCCTCGATCCTGACACCGCGCCAGTCGATCAATTCTGCGGGCGAGAATGTCGACATCCAGACCAAGGGTCGCCACGACCCCTGTGTAGGCATTCGCGCGGTGCCGGTCGGTGAAGCCATGGTTGCCTGCGTGATTGCAGATCATGTGCTGCGCGATCGTGGCCAGATCGGCCCAAGGTCTGCTTCATGAGCGAGCCGTTGCGTCTGGACGGAAACGACCGCGCGGTCCTGTTCCTGCTACAGGAAAATGCGCGCTCCAGCCCGTCCGAGATCGCAGCGTTGACCGGACTTGCGGTCTGGGATGTGGCACGCCGGATCGGTCGGTTCGAGGCGGCAGGGCTTGTGACCGGGACAACCGTCCTGATCGACGCGGCCAAGGCCGGTTTCCCGATCGAGGCGATGTTTCGCCTCAGGCTTGCAGATGACAAGCGGCCCACCGCCGATACGTTTGCCGATGCCGTGCGCGTGGCCAGTGGCGTGATGGATTGCTGGCAGATCGATCCGCCGGGGTCCTACCTGCTGCGTGTTCTTGCCCGTGATGAAGCGGACCTCGACCGGATGCGCATGGACGTCATCGAACGCCTGCCGGCGGTGATTGCTGTTGCGGTCACACCGGTCGTCCAGCATGTGAAAGCCAGCGGCAAGCTCGAGTTCTGATGCCGACCCTTGCACCAGATCTTGAAACGGTGCGCACGGGGGGAAAACGCGCGCTTGCCACAGCGCTTGCCCGCGCTGAAGCAGCGCCCCATGCGCCAGATGTGACTGCGCTCCTCGATCAGGCGTTCCAGAACCCCCTGGCGCGCGTCATCGGACTGACCGGCACTCCCGGTGTTGGCAAATCAACGCTGACCTCGGGGCTTGTCGCGCGCTGGCGCGCGCTGGGCCTTCGGGTTGCGGTGGCCGCTGTTGATCCGTCGTCCCGTCTGACCGGCGGCGCATTGCTCGGCGACCGGACGCGCATTCACACGGATCCTGATGATCTGGACGTGTTCGTGCGCTCGTTTGCGGCGCGCGACCGTCTGGGCGGCCTGTCGCATGCGGCGATTGGAGCCGTGACGCTTCTCGCAGCGCTCTATGATCGGGTCATCGTTGAAAGCGTCGGCGTTGGTCAGTCCGAGGCGGATGTTGCGCTGGTCTCTGACACCGTGTTGCTGCTGATCCAGCCAGGTTCCGGCGATGCGTTGCAGTTTATGAAGGCCGGGATCATGGAACTGCCGGATGTCATTGCCGTCACCAAGGCTGATATGGGCGCGCTTGCAACCCGCGCCAGGGCAGATGTGGAAGGCGCCCTCTCTCTCGCAAGTCGCGCGGATGGCAAGCCGGCCGTTCAGATCGTTCTGGTGTCTGCCCGGACCGGCGAAGGCCTTGCTGATCTCGACCGCGCGCTGGAGCACCCGGGTCTTTCCCAGGCTGCGCGCCACGAGCGGGCGCGGGCGATTGTTATGGACGCAATTGCCACCGAGACCGGCCAGAGAGGAATCCGGCGCGCAATCAGAGACGGCCTTCCAGGAATCGACGAGAGGCCATTTGCGTACATTGGCAGCTCTGTCTCGAAATGATCGCGATACCCGTGTTTTTACGAGATCCATTTCCTGGTTGACGCTTAGTTAACAACAGGCCGAGTCTCCTCTCGCCGCGGTTTCGGCTCCTTTGGAGTGCGACCGCCTTCTTTGTTGTCAAAGGAGAGATGCGCAAGACATTGATCGTCGCATCGGTCCTTGCCGCTGCAGGCGTCATGGCCGCGGAAGCCAATGCGCTTCAGCGCGTTGTCAGCATAACGCCATCGAACCGGCAGTGCTTCACGATTGACGATGTGTCCGGCCTCCTGCCCTAGGCTTCAGCTCACCGGTGGCGCGACCAAGTCGCGAGGACTCAACGAGCTTGCCTGAACGGCAGATCCGGAACATTGAGCCGTTCGGCGACGGGGCCAGCCGGCAATGCCCGTGCCACGCTTTGGTCGCCAGGATCAGGCGATCATGTCAGCCTCATCCCCCAACACTTCGCGAACCCATCGAAATGCTGCGTTCGATGCTGGAACGCCGGAATAGACTGCGGCCTGAACGAGCGCCGACTGAAGTTCAGCAAGTGTCAGTCCATTCTTGAGCGCCGGGCGCAGATGGAGCTTGAACTCCTCCTCGCGATGCAGCGCCGTCATCATGACCAAAACCAGAAGCGATCGCGTTTTCCACGGCAGGCGCGG
>JAIYEB010000225.1 GCA_027487195.1 Hyphomicrobiales bacterium
CGCGCCGATGAAAAACAGCAGGATATGCCATGGGTTGACGAAGCCCTGACCCGCCATGATGGCGGCCAGCGCCGCGCCCCACCAGCACGGGATCAGCAGCAGCCACCAGCCAATCGGCCGGTCGGCCCGCATCATGCGAAGATACGGGCGGCTTGCGGCGGGCGCATAGGTATCGACCCAGTTGCCTCTCGGTGCGTCGATGACTGGGCCCTGCGTCATGGTGTTTTTCCTGGTGCTTGTCCCGACTGAAGCAGTGCTTCGCTTGCTGCGCGCGCGCTTTGGCCAACCCTGATACCAAGGCTTGCTGCGGTCGAGTTGAGGTCTGACACAATCCCATCCTCGTAGGTGGAGCGGGCCTCACCGATCCGGGCGCTGTCGCTTGAAATGGCGACGGCCGCGATCCGGCGCGCCTCAAGGATCGAAAGCGCTGCAACGCCTGACGCATCCTTGCCCCGACCGGCATCGTTGAACACATAGGCGCTGATCGCAATGCCTTCGAGAAAGGCTGCAGCGGACGGGCCACCATGCGATCCCGAGACAAGGATGCAGCCCGCATGGACCTGGCGGGCGTTGGCAATGGAATCGATCAACACGATCCCCTTGGGTACACTGGTCGCGTCCCGGAGCATGCGCTGCGTCGTGAGCGCACGCGCGATCCCGCTGATGATGCACAGGGCGGCAAAGCCAAGGGCAAGAATGGGAAACAGATGTGGCAGCAGCGCCATCAGCGAGAGAACGAGGATGGTCTCGAACCCCTCGGCGAGCCCTGCGGCGTAATACAGCGACTTTCGACCGCCATAGTCGGTGCTCAGGCCGCGTTTGGTGGCGAACACGGATTGGGCAAGAAAGGTCGAGCCTGTGACGTAAAAGCTGAAAATCAGGATCGCTGCCGGGAGCGCATGGGCCGGGTCGCGGAATGCAAAGGCAAGCACAAAGGCACCGTAGGCAATGAAGTCGCAAACGATGTCGAGAAATCCGCCAAGGTCGGTCTGGCCTTTCTGGCGTGCCACCGCTCCGTCAAGCCCATCCAGAACCCTGCTCGCGATAAACAGGGCCAGGGCTGCGGGCATGGCATTGATCGAAACGGCAAACGCTGCCGCAAGTCCGAGGCCAAAGCCGGTCAAGGTCACGGCTGTTGCGCTGATGCCTGCGGCTGCAATGGGTGCTGCAATCCGATCCGTGATCGGGTCCAGCCGGGACTTGAAGAAGCCATCGAACATGTCAGGCCTTGTGGAGCACGGAAGGCAGAGGCGGTTCAAGTGCACGCCAAAACCTGTATGAACGACGTCATGCCCGATACTGACTTTACATCGATCCGCCTTTTCGTCGCAGGTCCGCTTGAGGCCGGCGGCGAGCGGCCGCTTGAACCCCAGCAGGTGACCTATCTGCGCGGCGTCATGCGCCTGCCAGAGGGCGCGGAGCTTCTGGTCTTCGACGGGGTGTCGGGGGAGTTCACCGCAACCCTCCATCATCGTGGCAAACGCGACGCCAGCGTCAGGATTGGCCGGCAAACACGGGGGCAGCCATCCTCGCCTGATCTGTGGCTGCTTTTTGCCCCGCTGAAGCATGCACGGCTTGATTATCTGGTGCAGAAGGCGGTCGAAATGGGGGCAGGCAGACTTCAGCCCGTGATCACCCGCTACACCCAGGTGAGCCGCGTCAACACCGATCGCATGAAGGCGAATGTGATCGAGGCGGCGGAACAATGTGGCGTGCTGGCCATCCCCGAAGTCCATGGCGATGTGAAGCTTGATCACGCGCTCGACAGCTGGGACCCGACAAGGCGTCTGTTCTTTTGCGATGAGCGTGCGCCGGTGCAAAATCCGGTCACTGTGCTTGGCGCGCTCAGGCCCGGACCCATGGCTGTGCTGATCGGACCGGAAGGCGGGTTCTCGCCAGACGAATCCGAGCGTTTGCGAGGCTTGCCGTTTGTCACGCCCCTTGCACTTGGCCCGCGTATCCTGCGCGCCGACACCGCAGCAGTTGCCGCACTTGCGGTGGTGCAGGCCTCACTTGGCGACTGGAGCTAGACCTTCGCATGCCTTGAGCTTTGCTCGTTCAGTCCCCATGTCCCACAACCTGTTTGACCAAGCCCTGGAGGGCTGATGGCCCGCGATTCTTCTGACACGACCCCGATTGAAAGCCGCAGCGCGCTTGCTGCCTTCCTGGAAGGAGGCATCAAGCCGGCGCGTGATTTCAGGATCGGGACTGAGCATGAAAAGTTCGGATTTCGAACCTCCGATCTGTCACCGGTTCCCTACGAGGGGCAGCGCGGTATTCGTGCGCTGCTTGAGGGCATGCGTGACCTGCTTGGCTGGGAGCCGATCCTCGACGACAACCGCATCATCGGCCTTTCTGATCCCATTGGTGGCGGGGCGATCAGCCTTGAACCGGGTGGCCAGTTCGAACTGTCCGGCGCGCCAGTCCAGACGCTGCATGAGACAAACGCTGAAGTGACGGCCCATCGCGCCCAGGTGCGTGAGATTGGTCGCGTTCTTGGGCTTTCGTTCCTTGGCATGGGGTTTTCGCCGGTCTGGAGCCGGCCTGAAACGCCCGTGATGCCCAAAGGGCGCTATGCCATCATGACCCGGTACATGCCCGAGGTCGGCTCCCTTGGCCTTGATATGATGTACCGGACATCGACAGTTCAGGTGAATCTCGACTTTTCGTCCGAGGCTGACATGCGTCGCAAGATGCAGGTGTCGCTTGCGTTGCAGCCGATTGCATCGGCCCTCTTTGCAGCCTCGCCGTTCAGCGAAGGCAAGCCAAACGGGTTCTTGTCCTATCGCTCGGAAATCTGGCGCGACACGGACCGCTTCCGGACTGGAAATCTCCCGATCGCCTTCAAGCCCACCTTCGGTTTTGAGGACTATGTCGACTGGGCGCTTGATGTGCCGATGTACTTCATCAAGCGCGGCTCGACCTATCATGATGTCGCGGGCGTACCGTTCCGCGCGCTGATGGAGGGCAAAGTGCCGCAATTGCCCGGCGAGCGCGCAACCCTTTCAGACTGGACCAATCATCTTGGAACCCTGTTTCCCGACGTCCGGCTGAAGCGCTACATCGAGATGCGTGGTGCCGATGCCGGGCCGCGCGCAACCATCACGGCGCTGTCAGCCCTCTGGGTTGGGATTTTGTATGATCAGGTGGCGCTCGATGCGGCTTTCGATCTCATCAAGGATTGGACGGCGGAAGAGCGTCTTGCGCTCAGAAATGATGTGCCGCGTCTCGCGCTGAAGGCAAAGTTCCGGTCGGGGACGGTGCTCGATATTGCCAACGAGATGGTGCGCATGTCGCGCGGGGGCTTGCGTCGACGCGGCTTCATTGATGCGACGGGATGTTCTGAAGCGCGCTATCTCGATCCAATCGAAGAGATCCTGTCATCGGGGACAACGACGGCTGAGCGCATGCTTAGCGCCTACCATGGGCCATGGGGTCGGGACATCAGCAAGATTTTTGCCGAGTACGAGTTCTAGGCGGCGGGGTCTTACGCGGTATTGGATTTCTTCCTGCGGCAGCCTTGACCTGGCTACCAGATCTCGGATGGCGGCTCGCCCGCACGCTCTCTCAGGCGCGCGCGGGTGGAGGCTGTCGTGTCATCGGGCAGGGCATCCGGCGCAAAGAACCCGATCTCAACAATCTCGCCGCCCAATGGTGGGTCGTTCTTCCTTGACCAGTTGGCTGCCTCATAGAGCGCGACATGGTCTGAACGCGACGTGCGGACGTTATGGAAGAAGCCAATGAGCTTGAGCTCGCCATGAGCCTCAAGACCGGTTTCCTCGATCAGTTCGCGCCGTGCGGCGGTCGCAGCGGTCTCGCCTGAATCAACGCCACCGCCTGGAAAGTACCATCCTGGCGTGTAGGAGTGGCGCACCAGAAGCACGCGTCCTGCCTCGTCAAATGCCATGACGCGCACGCCAAGTGTCATGCCGCGCGTGACACGCCAGCCCATGAACAGGAGCGGTCGCACCAGACGCCGCTCAATGTACTGGCGAAAAGACGTCACGTTTTCGGACAGTACAAAGATGAAGGAAGTGTGACGTGAGCATCCCACTTACGCATGGCTGTCCGGATAGATCGGCGTTTTATGCAGGATGCGCGCGCAACTATATTGCGCTGCAACAAAACAATCTTGAACTCCCCGAAGGAGAGCCCCATGCCCCGTATCAGTCTCTGGACCCGCCTGTTTGGCAAAGCCGTTGCCGTAAAGTCGTTCGTTTGGTCGCCGGCCGTGAACAAAGCCGCGGCAACGAACGTCGCGCTCATGTCGTTCCAACCTCACTAACGTCGCCGTTCGCTTCGGCAAGCATCTGATCCATCCGCCTTGATGGGTCCGCGCAGCCCGCGTCACCGACAATGCGGGCTGGGACACCGGCCACCGTCTTGCAAGGCGGGACGGCGCTCAGCACCACTGAGCCAGCGGCAATGCGCGAATAGGCGCCGACTTCAATAGCACCGAGGATCTTCGCGCCTGCGCCAATCATGACGCCACGCCTGATCTTTGGATGCCGGTCGCCTTCAGCCTTTCCGGTACCACCCAGCGTGACGCCATGCAGGATTGAGCAATCATCCTCAATCACGGCTGTCTCGCCGACGACAAACCCTGTGGCGTGGTCGAGCATCAGGCCACGGCCAAAGCGCGCGGCGGGATGGATGTCCGTGCCATAGACGGCAGACGCACGGCTTTGCAGATAAAGTGCCATATCGCGCCGGCCACGCCGCCAAAGCCAATGGGCAAGCCGATGCGTGCCGATCGCTGCAAATCCCTTGAAGTACAGGATCGGCTCCAGCATGCGCTTGCAGGCTGGGTCTCGGTCATAGATTGCGCTGATGTCTGAACGCAAATCCGCACCAAGTTGCGGCTCGTCCGAAAGCGCCTCTTCAAACAGGCGCCGGATCAGATCTCCCGGCACATCCGCATGATCAAGCCGGCTCGAGAGGCGATAGACGACAGCATCTTCAAGGGTTGGGTGCGACAGGATCGAGGCGTAGACAAACGAGGCTAGGGCCGGTTCCGCTTCGACAATGGCTTCAGCCTCCGTGCGAACGGTCTGCCAGACCTGATCTGGCGGAAAGGCCGAGCGCTGGTCCGGGGGCGATGGCACTGTGTCCATGGGCTGCTCCTTGCGATGCGCGGAACCTACCTGATCCGGCGGTAACGTCCATCTCAAACCCTTGGGCTGGAGACTGTCGGCCCCTTACTCGGTCAGGCCAGCGTAAAGGCCTCATGAATTGCGCTTTTCACGCCGCCGCCAACGATAGGCCCGCCGCCGGCAACATAGATCGCATCTCCGAGCACCACCGCACCCATGCCATGCCTTGGCGTGGTCATGGCTGCAAACTGCTCCCAACGATCCGTTGCCGGATCAAACGCCTCATGAACGCCGAACACGCGGTTTGTGCCTTCACCACCCATGGCGTGGATCTTGTTGCGATACACCACAAGACCGTGGCCGGAGCGCTGGGTTGGCATCGGGTTGCGCAGGGTCCAGGCGTCGGTCTGTGCATTGTAGGTGTGGTGCAGCGCGGAATTGGTATGGAACGTATCCACACGCCCGCCAATCAGGTGGATCAGGTTGTTGAACACAACAATCCCGGTGTGATCGCGTCCGAGATGGAGCGGTTGCGCGGTCGCATAGCTATCTGTCGCCGGGTCATAGACGACGTGCCAGTCAATTGACTTGCGCGTCTCATTCGTGTCGCCCATCGCGCCGCCGATGAGGTGAATCCTGTCGCCAAGCGCAACGCACGCCATGGCTCCGCAGGCGCGTGGCAGGGGGCGGAGGCGGACCCAGCGGTTTCCTGCTGCGTCAAACCGGAAGACCTCATCGTGCGGCCGACGGTTCTGGTCGAGAAAGCCGCCGAACGCATAGAGCTGATTGCGAAAGCTTGCGACGCCAACGTGGTTTGCGCCGCGCGGGATCTCGGCAGCGGTGGCCCATGTGTTGGCAACGGGGTCGTAGATGTGATGGTAGGCCCGGTCGACACGCTGCTCGGCATAGCCGCCAACAACGTGCATGCGGCCATTGACCTCGACCGCCCACGCCATTTCAGTCCGCGGCAATGGCAATTGCGCGCGCTCGATCCAGCGTCCCTGACGCTGGGCCTTCGGGGCAGGGCCATCCAGAACCTTTTGCTCATGATGGAGATCTGGAAGTGGAACGCGCCCGGGCTGCGCGAGGCGCTCAAAGGGCGGCGCATGGTCGGCGTGAGGCGCTGCAGCGGCAGCGGGCGCGCCGTGATTGTGGGCGGGGGCTTGCGCGAGCGCAGGTGCAGCCATGGCCGCCGCACCCGTGACAAGAAGACTGCGACGGTTCAGCATGGTCTGGTTCTCCGCGTTGCCCACGTCACGTGACGCTTGCGAAGCGTAGTCGCTGGCAGCCCATGCGGTCTATTCGTCGGTCGACCTAGGTCGCTGTTTTGATGGAATCAAAACAGCGCTCTAGGTCTTTGGCTTGCCGCATGTTGTTCCGCAAAACCGGGTTCCACTTTTGCGCAACTGCTCTAGGTCGCAACCCGCGCTTTTCGCGCGCCCCAGACCGTTGCTGCAACAATAAGTCCGAAACCCAGCATTTCAATCGTGATTGTCTCGCCCAGTACGGCGGCTGCAATTGCAAACGAGAAGAACGTCTGCATCAGCTGGACCTGGCCGACACGCGCAATGCCACCGACCGCAAGTGCCCGGTTCCAGAACCAGAAGCCAATGAACTGCGAGAACAGCGCGATATAGCCAAGCGCAAGCCAGTGCCGCAGGCTTGCTTCCGGCGGCTGAAGACCCTGCCAGGTCAAGGCAACGGCAATGAACGCAATTGGCGCGAAACCGACGATCTGCCAGGCGATAACGTCGACCCCATCCATGTCGCGGCTCAGCTTGCCGGCCATGGCATAGCCAAGGGCTGCAAGCCCGACGGCTGCAAACAACAGCAGATCACCA
>JAIYEB010000066.1 GCA_027487195.1 Hyphomicrobiales bacterium
CGGTGAACCGCGTGGCGCGCGGGGCCTATATTCTCGCAGACAGCGACAAGCCCGCGGTTGTGTGCTTGTTCGCGACCGGCTCGGAAGTTCATCTCGCCATGAACGCAAAGGCAGAGCTGGACAAGGCTGGCCACCCCACGCGCGTCGTGTCCGTGCCATGCTTTGAACTGTTCTTCGAACAGGACGCCGACTATCGCGCCTCTGTCATGGGCGCTGCCCGGGTTCGCGTCGGCGTCGAGGCGGCCATCCGCATGGGCTGGGACGCGATCATCGGGTCGGATGGCGACTTTGTCGGCATGACCGGCTTTGGCGCCTCCGCACCGGCAAAGCAGCTCTACAAGCATTTCGGGATCACTTCAGAAGCAATCGTTGCGAAGGCCATCGATGGCCTGAAGCGCAACGGCTAGAAAGCGTTCAACACTCCTTCATCTCGGCTATGCATTGGACGGGATGAACGACTTCTCAAAAGGGACAAGACATGGCTGTTCGGGTTTTCATCAACGGTTTCGGACGTATCGGTCGCAACATCCTGCGCGCAATCGTTGAGAGCAAGCGCAAGGACATTGAAGTCGTTGGCATCAACGACCTTGGCCCGGTCGAAACAAACGCCCATCTCCTGCGCTTTGACAGCGTCCATGGTCGCTTCCCGGCTGAGGTTGTCGTCGATGGCGACCATATCGTCGTTGCGGGCAAGCGTATCCGCGTCACCGCAATCAAGGATCCGGCCCAGCTGCCCCACAAGGAGCTCAAGGTCGACATTGCGATGGAGTGCACCGGCATCTTCACCAAGCGCGACACGGCTGCAGCTCACCTCAAGGCTGGCGCAAAGCGCGTAATCGTCTCCGCGCCGTGCGATAACGCCGATCTGACGGTCGTTTACGGCGTGAACCATGAGGCGCTGACGGCAGATCACACCGTGATTTCGAACGCGTCGTGCACGACCAACTGCCTCGCGCCGGTCGTCGCCGTCCTGCACAAGGAGCTCGGCATCGTCCACGGCTTCATGACAACGATCCATTCCTACACCAACGACCAGCCATCCCTCGATCAGATGCACAAGGACCTGTATCGCGCGCGCGCAGCGGCCTTGTCCATGATCCCGACATCGACAGGCGCAGCCAAGGCTGTCGGTCTTGTGATCCCCGAACTCAAGGGCAAGCTCGACGGCGTGTCGATGCGCGTGCCGACCCCCAACGTCTCGGTCATCGATCTGAAGTTCGTTTCGAAGAAGAAAGCGTCCATCGAGCGCATCAATGATGCGATCATCAAGGCCTCAAAGCGCGGCTCGCTGAAGGGCATCCTTGGCGTCACGGACCAGCCCAACGTCTCGATCGACTTCAATCACGACCCGCATTCATCGATCTTTGCGCTCGACCAGACCAAGGTGATCGATGAGAAGCTGTGCCGCGTTGTGTCGTGGTACGATAATGAATGGGGCTTCTCGAACCGCATGTCGGACACGGCAGTGGCGATGGCGAAGCTGATCTAGATCTGCGATCTGGCGCCTGTTGTCTCGCAAGGCGGCGTCCGTTTTGCGAGGCAGACGCCAGTGCATCTGTCTTCCACACTGTCCGGGCTGGATGAAACCCTGCCCGGACCGAGACCACCGGCAGTGAACGCACGCAAGGCACGTCAATGACCTTCCGCACCCTCTCCTCCGTCGATCTCGACGGCAAGAAGGCGCTGTTGCGCCTTGATCTCAACGTTCCGATCCAGGACGGCAAGGTCAGCGACGCAACCCGGATCGCGCGCGTCGTGCCAACGGTAAAGGCGCTGCTTCAGCGCGGCGCGGCTGTCATCATCCTCGCGCATTTCGATCGTCCCAAGGGCCGCGTCGTCCCGGAGATGAGCCTGAAACCCGTCGTTCCCGCCCTTGCCGAAGCGCTTGGGCAGCCCGTGATCTTCGTGTTTACGGATTGGGCCGACGGCAACGCTCAGGCGGCTGTGAAGAACGCGCGCCCAGGCGATGTGCTGCTGATCGAAAACACGCGCTACGCCAAGGGCGAGGAGGCCAACGACCCGGCTTTCTCGGCGCTTCTGGCAACCCTTGGCGATGTCTACGTCAACGATGCATTTTCCGCGGCGCACAGGGCGCACGCCTCCACCGAAGGCGTGGCGCACCTCCTGCCAGCCGTCGCAGGCCTTGCCATGCAGGCGGAGCTTGATGCGCTGACGGCGGCCCTTGAAGCACCGAAGCGGCCCGTCATGGCCATCGTCGGCGGCGCAAAGGTCTCCTCGAAACTCGATCTCCTCGGCAATCTGACGAAGAAGGTTGATCGTCTGGTGATTGGTGGCGGAATGGCCAACACGTTCCTTGCAGCGCAGGGCAAGGCCGTGGGCAAGTCGCTGTGTGAACATGATCTGACCGGAACAGCGCGCGAGATCATGGCCAACGCCGCAAGCAACGGCTGCGAAATCATCTTGCCGGTCGATGCGACAGTCGCGTCCGAGTTCAAGGCCCATGCGCAAAACCGCATCGTCTCGGTCGATACCGTGTCCCCGAACGACATGATCCTGGATATCGGCCCAGCCACCGTTGCGTTGCTGAAGGTCGCACTTCAGGACACCAGAACCGTGCTCTGGAACGGCCCGTTCGGCGCCTTCGAGCTCAAGCCTTTCGACATGGGAACAAACGCCGTGGCGATCGCGGTTGCCGAAGCAACGGCTGCAGGGCGCATCGTATCGGTGGCCGGTGGCGGGGATACGGTGGCAGCGCTCAACCAGGCCGGCGCTGCAGAGCGCTTCACCTATGTCTCGACAGCCGGTGGCGCTTTCCTTGAGTGGCTTGAAGGCAAGTCGCTTCCAGGCGTCGAAGCGCTGAGGATCTGACCGTCTTCACCGCTTTCATTCACCTCAACCGCTGAATAAGTCGCTTACCCGGCGCAAATCCCTTCCGGATCAAGGCGTGATCGGCTAGACCGCGCCCACAAGGGCGGCTCTCCCGCATATGCGGCGGCGTGTGGCAGCCTGCACCGTTTTGGAGAGTTTGCTCACATGAACCAAGACCAGCTTCATCGCATTGCCACTGCCATGGTCCAGCCCGGGCGCGGCATCCTCGCGGCTGACGAATCGTCCGGCACGATCAAGAAGCGCTTTGACGCCATTGGCGTTGAATCGACCGAGGACGCACGCCGCGACTATCGCGAAATGCTGTTTCGCTCCGACGAGGCCATGAAGAAGAACGTCTCGGGCGTCATCCTGTATGACGAGACGATCTGGCAGAAGGCGAAGGACGGCACACCGCTTGTCAAGCTGATCGAGGCCGCAGGCTCGCTGCCCGGCATCAAGGTCGATGAAGGCACCCAGCCCATCGTCGGGTCGCCCAATGAACTCATTACCGTCGGGCTCGACAAGCTCGCCGGCCGCCTTGCCAAGTATTACGAGCAGGGTGCGCGCTTTGCGAAGTGGCGCGCCGTTATCGACATCGGCGTCGGCCTCCCGACCTGGACCTGCGTCAAGCTCAACGCCCATGCGCTGGC
The DNA here is from genome assembly GCA_027487195.1 of Hyphomicrobiales bacterium. Lineage (GTDB taxonomy): Bacteria > Pseudomonadota > Alphaproteobacteria > Rhizobiales > UBA4765 > JAIYEB01. Next base: position 3,480 of record JAIYEB010000066.1, read on the forward strand.
CCGCTACGCCGCCCTCTGCCAGCAGGCCAACATTGTTCCGATCGTGGAACCCGAAGTGCTCATGGATGGCGCGCACGACATCGCACGCTGCGAAGAGGTCTCCCAATGGGTGCTCCAGACCGTGTTCCAGGAGCTCTACGACCAGCGCGTGTTCCTCGAGGGCATAGTGCTGAAGCCCAACATGGTCATTGCTGGCAAGAAGTCGCCGGTGCAGGCCTCGGTTGAGGATGTGGCGCGCGCGACGATCCGCGTGCTGAAGCGCACCGTGCCGTCTGCCGTCCCCGGCATCGCCTACCTCTCGGGCGGCCAGTCCGACACGGACGCAACCGCCCACCTCGACGCCATGAACCGGATCGGTGGCTTCCCCTGGAAGATGACCTTCTCCTATGGCCGCGCGCTGCAGGCAGCTCCGCAGAAAGCCTGGAGCGGCAAGGAAGCGAACGTGCCGGCAGCCCAGAAGGCCTTCTCGCACCGTGCCCGCATGAATGGCCTGGCCTCGCTCGGTCAGTGGACAGCCGCCCTCGACAAGGCTGGCTGAGGGTAGTCGCTAGCGACAATCAAACAGAAACGGCCATCCCAAGGGATGGCCGTTTTCGTTTCCGCGGACGTCGCTCAGAGCGGCATGAAGCCGCACATAACGTCAGATATCCGCCGCAGCCTTCAGGCCAGCCAGCGCTTGCGCCGCTTGTAGAACTTGACGCTCTTGAAGCTCTTGCGGTTCTCGCCCGCGACGCCGAGGTAGAATTCCTTGACGTCCTCGTTCTCGCGCAGCGCCTTGGCCTCGCCATCCATGACGATGCGCCCGGTCTCCATGATGTAGCCGTAGTCGGCATACTTCAGCGCC
>JAIYEB010000404.1 GCA_027487195.1 Hyphomicrobiales bacterium
GACAGGCTATGACTTTCCCGCAGCGCGCGAAGGCCGTGTCGTCCTGGAAACCTTCACAACCGGCCTGCCAAAGCCGATGGCAGCCTTCGTGTTCAACACCCGCCGAGCGGTGTTTGAAGATATCCGGGTGCGCCAGGGCCTGATCGAGCTGTTTGACTTCGAATGGATCAACGCCAACCTTTTCAATGGGGCGTTTCGCAGAACCGGCAGCTTCTTCGAAGGTTCCGAGCTTTCGGCACTTGGACAGCCTGCAAGCGAACGAGAGCGCAGTCTACTGGCGCCGTTTGCGCAGGCGGTGTCTGCCGATGTGATGGCTGGAACCTGGCGCCCCCCGGTCTCCGATGGATCCGGCCTTGACCGCCAGCGGATTGCGCGCGGCATGGAACTGTTGCGTGCCGCTGGTTTTCGAACCAATCAGGGCAAACTGGTTGATCGAAACAATCGCCCCCTTGCGTTCGAGGTGGTTGTTGCAACCCGCGATCAGGAACGCGTGTTGCTGGCCTGGAAGCGCATTCTCGATCGCGTCGGCATCGATATGTCGATCCGACAGGTGGATTCGGCGCAGTTTGAGCGCCGTCGGCAAGGCTTTGAGTTCGACATGATGCCCATGGTCTGGGGCAGTTCCCTGTCGCCGGGCAACGAACAGACATTTCGCTGGGGCAGCCGGGCGGCTGATCAGCAAGGCTCGTTCAATCTGTCCGGCCTCAAATCTCCTGCAGCCGACGCGATGATCGCGCAGATCCTGTCGGCGCTGACACGCGAAGACCTGGTGTCAGCAGTGCGGGCACTCGACCGCGTGCTGATGTCGGCACAGGTCGCGTTGCCGCTCTATCATCTGCCCGAACAGCGGATTGCCCGATGGACAACCATGGCTCGACCTGAGCGACCTGCCCTTTCCGGCCAGGCCATAGATGCGTGGTGGCGCGCAAGACAATGAACCAGATGCAAATCACACTGAGCCAGGATCCCGCCGCAGAGACCTACCGCAAGTCGGGAGTGTGGGGGCGTGCGACGCTCGATGCCCTGTTCCGCCGCAACGTCCGGCGCGAGCCCGACCGCGTCATCCTGGCTGACCCGCCAGATCGCGAGACCTTCACGGGACAAGCCGCGAAGCGCCTGAAAGGTCAGGACTGCGACCGCATCGTCAGCGCGCTGGCGCAACGGTTTCAGGAACTTGGCCTGAAGCCCGGTTCCGTGATCGCCATTCAGTCGCCCAACATTGTTGAGCTCCCGCTGATGATCCTTGGCTGCCTGAGGGCGGGCCTGTTGCCAGCAGTCATCCCGCCCCTGTGGCGCGAGCGCGATCTGGTCGGCGCACTCGAGGCGCTGGCTCCAAAGGCTTTGTTTGGTCCCACGCAGGTCGACGACGATCTCCCCGCAGATCGGCTGAGATATGTGGCCGCTGCCTTGTTTTCAGTGCGCTTTGTGCTGTCGGTTGGGCCGCAGACGCCGGACGGGGTTGTCGCGCTGGATGATTGCTTCGAGCGACCCAACGGACGCGAACCACGGGCTTTGACGACGACGGCCGAGCCTGCCGATACTGCAGCGATCGTGACGTTTCGCACAACGGCCCACGGGCATGCACCGGTGCTGCGCAGCCATAATCACTGGATTGCAGCAGGCCTTGCACCCCTTCTCGAAGCTGGAATGGAGCCGGGCGAGGCGATTGCGACCTGCATGATGCAAAGCTCCTTTGCCGGTCTGTCGACGGGCTTCATGCCCTGGCTTCTGGCTGGTGGGGCGCTGCATCTTCATCAACCGATTTCCCTCGAGGTGCTCGGGCGCACGTTGGTCGATGACAACGTCAATCGACTGGTCGTACCCGGCAGCTTTTCCGGCGAACTGGCAGCGAAACTGCCGCTTGCCGAAACCCAAAGCCTTCGATCCGTCATCGGTGTGTTCTCTGATCCGCGCCGTGTGGCTGACGCCAGACCGATCCACGGGGGGATCGACACGGTTGATGTCGTGGCATTTGACGAGTGGGGCCTTGTGGCACGACGCCGGCGCGGCGGACGCACGACACCCTGCCCGCTTGGCCAGGTCCGCCACCCAGAGAACGGCGCGAACGGGCCAATCCTGCTCGAGACCAAACTGACCACAAGCGGCAGGCTAGAGCTGCGCGGACCCATGACGCCCACAGATGTGGCTGCTGCAGGCGGCTACCAGTCCACTGGCTTTGCCGGACGCCCGGCAGACGAGGGCTTCTTCATTGTGGGCCGCAGCGATCAGGTCGCATGCGTCGGCGGTCTTGCCGTTGGTCTTGATGACGTCTCCGAAGTGTTGCGTGAGATTGCGCCGGTCAAGGCCGTACGCGCTTGCGCGGTTGTCGACCCCCTGTTTGGCGAGCGCATCGAAGTCCGCTACGCGCCAAGCGATCTGGCAACCATCAGCGGTGATATGATTGAAACGCAGTTTCGCGATGCGTTCGATCATTTGCAGATTGCTCCCCACAAAGTGCCCTCGCGCATTGTGGCTGATCCCACCATTACCGCCTCCGGGCGGCGCCCATGAACATGAAGCGCTTTGACCGGCTCACAGCGGCGCTTGCGCGCACCCGCCGGGTCATGAACCATCTCGGCCATGGTATGCCACCCCGCACGGTCGCCCGTGCCGGCGCCAGAACAGTGCTCGTCCTGTGCGCGCCCGCGCGCTTTTCAGCTGTAGCCTTCGCGCTTGGACCTGATGTCGAGCCGATTGGCGCCATGACGACAAATGCAGCGATCGACTTCCTTGGATCGCGCGATTTCGACGCGTGCGTGGTGGATCAGACAACCCTTGTGGATGCCACATTGCGTTTCATCGAAGATGTCCGGCGGATCGGCATCCACCACGGCTTGCCGATTATCGTCCTTGGCATGACGCCCAACGAGCCCTTCCTGCTCGAAGCTGGCGCAAATGCGGTTGTTGGCCCGGAAGCACTGGGTCTGAGAGTCCTGCCGCTCGCAGCCGCAGCCCGCACGGCGCGGCTTGCCCGGGAAGAAATGCGGCGGTTGCGCGATGAGGTGATTGATCAGACGATCTCCGGCCTGTCCGGGCCGAGAGTGTTTGAAGCCCATATTCAGGACGTTCTCCTGAACGCGGAAGACCAAACCACGGCCATCGTCGCGCTCGATATCGACGGCCCTCTGGCCGCGATCGTTTCAGCTGCGGGACTTGTACGTGTGCTGACACGCGCTGAAGACATCTGCACATCGATCCTGCCCAACCGCATCGCCGTGATAGCGGCAGGCGCCGAAGGCACGGGTGTCCAGCGTCTGGCAGATCGCCTTGTAGCCATCATTGAAAGCTCAATGATGCTTGATCCGGAAACAGGCAATGCCGTTCGCCCCCGGGCCAGCGCCATTTCGTTGCCGCTCGCCGGGTTCATTTCGGTCGATGAAGTGCTGGATACGCTGCAAAAGCGTCTGCGCACTGCGGCGTAATCAACGCCCCGGCAAAACCACAACACGCGGGTCGCGCCCGGCAAGGCCACGACGGGACACAGTGATCACCGGGTCGGCCATCCGCTCAATCGGCCAATGTTGCGCTGCGCCCGCCAGGAACCGCTCAAGCGTCCACGGGTTGAAGAAGTGCATGGGAATGATGATGGCGGGGTCCATCGCCTTCAAGACGTCAACCATGTCCTGAAAGCCCATGGTGTAGATCCCGTCGACCGGCACCAGCACCACATCGACATTGCCAAGCTCGCGGAAATGGTCGCGCGTCAGCGAATGGTGGAGATGCCCCAGATGGGCAATGCACAGTCCCGCCGTCTCGAACACGAAAACACTGTTGCCATCATAGAGCGTGCGCCCGTCAAA
>JAIYEB010000441.1 GCA_027487195.1 Hyphomicrobiales bacterium
ATCGACGCCTTTGCCGAAGCGCAAGGGCCAAGACTGGCGGACATTGTCGCGCAATCCGGGGGCCAGCTTGGCACTGTGACGCGGGTGCGCGGCGGCGTTCATGACCATTTGCCCGAGGCATTTGGCGATCTGCTCGCGCTGGTGTTTCGTCTGGCGATGGAGCGTGGGCTCGACATCGACCTTCATGTGGATGAGTCGGGCGAGGCTGGCGCCGTGGCGCTCATCGAGATCGCACGCCACGCCATGAAGGTGGGCTTCAAGGGCCGCCTGATGTGTGGGCACTGCTGCTCACTCTCCGTGCAGGATGACGCTTTTGTCGAGGCGACGCTGCAGGCGGTCAAGGATGCAGGCATCTCGATTGTCACGCTGCCGATGTGCAACATGTACCTTCAGGATCGCGTTGCCGCGCGCACGCCGCGCTGGCGTGGCGTCACGTTGGTCCATGAAATGAAGGCGCGCGGCATCAAGGTTTCATCAGCATCCGACAATTGCCGCGATCCGTTCTATGCCTATGGCGACCACGATATGCTTGAGGTTGTCACGCAATCCACGCGTATTGCGCATCTGGATCACCCGATCGGCGATTGGCCGGCGATCTTTACTTCAAATCCGGCGGACGCGATGAACCTGCCCATGGCTGGGCGGATTGTTGAGGGTGCGCCTGCGGACCTCGTGATCCTTTCCGCGCGGTCCATGTCGGAGATGCTGTCGCGGCATCAGGGCGATCGGGTCGTTTTGCGCGCCGGGCGCGCCATTGATACGTCATTGCCTGATTATTCACGCCTTGACGGACTGGTCGGACCGCCGGTAACCGGCGTAGGAAGTGTCAGACGACCACATCAGGCGCATCGTGTGCCGGATGAGCAGGCCAACTCTTCTTCTTGAGAAGCGACGAGGGTCCCTTGAACGCACCTGTCCTCTCCCGGCAGATCCCGAAGCCACTGGTTGCGCTGCGCGGCATTTCCAAACAGTTCTCCAACGGCACGCTGGCCGTGCGCAACGTCAATCTGGACATTCCCGCAGGCGAGTTTCTGTCGCTCCTCGGCCCTTCGGGCTGTGGGAAATCAACGCTTCTGCGCATGCTCGCAGGTCTTGGCGCGCCCTCAGCCGGAACGATCGAGTGGCCGACCATGGATTACGATGCCAGCGGCCAGCCCATGCGCGATCTTGGGTTCGTGTTTCAGGATCCGACATTGATGCCGTGGGCAACGGCGTTGAAGAACGTGATGATGCCGCTGACGCTGAAGAACGTCTCGAAGGCCGAGGCTGAAGAGCGATCGGTCGAAGCGCTCAAGATGGTTGGCCTTGCGGGCTTCGAGAAGGCGTATCCACGCGAACTCTCGGGCGGCATGAAAATGCGGGTGTCGATCGCCCGCGCCATCGTTACGCGGCCCAAGATCCTGCTGATGGACGAGCCGTTTGCGGCGCTGGATGAAATCACCCGCCACAAGCTCAACAACGATCTCCTCGAACTCTGGTCGGCGGGCGGATTCACCGCCGTTTTCGTCACCCATTCGGTGTTTGAGTCGGTCTATCTGTCGCAACGCATTGTCGTCATGGCCGCAAGGCCTGGCCGCATCATGGCCGACATATCGGTCGATGCGCCCTATCCCAGGAACGAACAGTTCCGCACCTCTGCAGACTATGCCGCCTGGTGCCGTGTCGCATCAGAAAAGCTCAAGGAGGCCATCGGATCATGAGCGCAACCGACACGCTTCAGACCTCCACCCCGCAAAGGGATGGTACGGACGCCGCCGATCTTCCGGTGTTTGCCACAGAGAAGACTGTCCTTGGTGTTGGGGTCTCGACCTGGCCAAAGATCATTGCACCCATGATCGTCGGCATACTCGCGCTCGCGGGCTGGGAGTTCGCCGTCTGGTGGAACAAGGTGCCGCATTTCGTGCTGCCGGGGCCACTGTTGATTGGCCAGACCCTGATTACCGATTGGGGCACCTTGTCTGGCTCGCTCTGGATCACGCTCAAGATCACGTTTGCGGCGCTGATTGCAGCCGTCACGGTTGGTGTCGCGCTTGCCATCCTGTTCACGCAGTCGAAGTGGCTGGAACTGTCACTGTTTCCCTATGCCGTGATCCTTCAGGTCACACCTGTTGTTGCGATCGCGCCCCTGATCATCATCTGGGTTGGCGACATCAACACGTCGCTTCTGATCTGCGCCTGGCTGGTGGCGTTCTTCCCGATCCTGTCGAACACGATCATGGGGCTGAATTCTGCCGACCATAATCTGCGCAACCTGTTCGAAATGTATGGTGCCACGCGGTGGCAGACATTGCGCTACCTGCGCTTGCCGGCAGCGCTGCCCTACTTCCTGAGTGGCCTGAAGATTTCCGGTGGTCTTGCGCTGATCGGAGCCGTCGTCGCCGAGTTTGTCGCAGGATCCGGCGGTACGGCCTCGGGTCTGGCCTATCGCATTCTGGAATCGGGCTATCAGCTGCGCATCCCGCGCATGTTCGCAGCCCTCGTCATGGTTTCGGTGACGGGCATTGCCATCTTCCTTGCCACGAGCTGGGTGTCGCACATGCTTTTGCGCCGCTGGCATGAAAGCGCCGTGAAGCGCGAGAACTAGGGCAGGGCGGCGTCTATCGCTGCCTTGCGATCGGGCCAGGTCAGGCGCCGATTGTTTATGCCAGTGTTTAGGTGCAGGTTCTGGCGATGGTCGTTGACATCGCCGGATTTGCCCTTGCCTCGTTCTTGATTGAACTCACGCCGGGCCCAAACATGGTTGCCCTTGCGGCATTGACCCTGGCCAGGGGTCGCGGTCCCGGCCTTGCGGCAGTGGCCGGCGTGACCGCAGGTCTTGCGGCGCTCGGCATCATGTCGGCTCTTGGCCTTCAGGCGTTGCTTGAATCCGTTCCGCTGGCATGGGAGCTGCTGCGCTGGGGAGGAGCGGTTTTCCTGGTCTGGCTTGCGATTGGAACCTGGCGGGAGCCTGCCGACAGTACGGAATTCAATGACAGGGGATCGCTGGCTCTGGCCTTTCGAGATGGGCTGATCATCAACCTCCTGAACCCGAAGGCGGCTCTGGTCTTCGTTACGCTGGTTCCGGCCTTCATGGCGCCAGGGTCTGGCACGTCCACATCCATTTTGATGATTTCGGTCTACGTCGTGATCGCGACGCTTGTGCATTTGGGAATTGTGCTGACCGCAGATGGATCACGCCGGTTTCTGTCAAGCGACACAAGGTCCCGGCTGGTACGAAGGGTCGCAGCCGTGGGGCTCGTTTTGATCGCAGTTTGGCTCTTGATCGCAACCGCACGCTGACTTCACAAGCCGCGCTGCTCTGATAGGTTGGCGCACCGAGGACCGGGAATGATAACAACACCGGCCACGACACCGAGGAGCGCCTGACCCCATGACCATCACCCGACGCACCCTAGTCCTGGCAGCTGCCGGCGCTGCCACGCTTGCTGCCTCTGCAGCCCGTGCCCAGGCCCCTGCAGCGCCTGCGGTTGCACCGGCGGCCGCCGCGCCCCGCTTCGTCCAACCCGCGCTGCCCTATGCTGACACAGCGCTGGCACCTGTCATTTCCCAGCGCACCGTCCAGTTTCACTATGGCCGCCACCATGCCGGCCAGTATGCCGCGCTGAACCGCCTGACCGAAAACCGGTTTTATGCCACGCTGAGCCTTGAGCAGATTGTGCGCCGCGCCTCGATCATCCCCGAAGATCAGGCCATTCTCAACCAGGCCGGGCAGGCCCTCAATCACGACATCTACTGGCGCCAGTTCACGCCGGGCGGGCCAAAGGTGGCGTCAGGTGCGCTTTTGGCCCGGATTGATGCGGAAATGGGTGGCTTTGCCAAGTTGAAGACCGACCTGCTCGCGTCGGCGAATGCCCTGTTTGGTTCCGGCTGGACCTGGCTCGTGCAGAATGCCGACGGCAAGCTGGCCATCGTCAACACGCCAAACGGCAACAATCCGCTTGGGCGCAACCAGACGCCGCTTCTCGGCATCGATGTCTGGGAGCACGCGTACTATCTCGATTGGGAGAACGCACGCGGCGACCATGTGCGCGCGGTGCTGGATGAGCTGGTGAACTGGTCGGTTGTGGCCGAACGTCTGAGAACGAGCTGAGTCCGCGCGCGCATGTTCTCCTATGCCCAGAACCTCGAGGATGTGCGCATTGCGCTGAGTTTCGGCAAAGCCGGAGGTCGGACCTATGTGGATGTCGGCGGCGGTCACCCGATCGCCGACAATGCAACCTACATGCTCTATCTCCAGGGCTGGAGCGGCCTTGTGGTCGAGCCCCAGCCGGAGCTTGCCGAGCTGTATGCGCCGCTGAGACCGCGCGACACGGTTGTCGCAACGCTGGTTGGACGGGAAGAAGCCGACGTCGATTTCCACGTGATCGATCGCCTCCACGGCCTGTCCTCGATGCTGCCAGCCCAGGCGATCGCAGCCAAGGAGTGGGGCGCCTCCCATCGTGTTGAGCGCCGCCGCGTCACGACCCTGACAACGCTTCTGGACCGCGCCGGAATCACCTCGATTGATGTCCTGAAGGTCGACGTCGAGGGTGTTGAGCCAGACGTCCTGGCAGGGCTCGATTTCACGCGTTTTCGCCCGGTCATGATGGTGATCGAGGCGATATTCCCAGGGCATAGCGAGCCGGACTACAGCCGGTTCGAGCCGATGGTGACCGACCTTGGCTATGTCAGGGCGCATTATGACGGGCTGAACGTCATCTATGTTGTCGGCGAACGGCCAGAACTCATTGCAGCCTTTACCCCTGATATGGAGGCCAAGGCGCAATCAAGCGCGGCACTGCATCGCTATGGCCGGGCTGCGGAAGACAAAACGCACCCGGACCATGCCGCAGCCCTTGCGCTGTCGCGCGGGCTTCTGGCGCGTCTGCCCTATCTCAGCCCCGATCTTCTTGACGGCCTTTTGCCGGAAGGCGCACCAAAGCCGGGAACGGACGATTGGCGGGCCATGATCGGCCGCATCTGCTGCGGGACTGACGGCGGCAAAATCCATTGGGACTGATGGCATTACAAGGCCGCATTGACGCCATTGATGTCGCGCGCGGCGTCGCGCTGGTGATGATGGCGATCTATCACTTCGGTTTCGACCTGCTGATGCTTGGGTTCTGGTCGGTTGACGTGACCAGCGAGACCGCCTGGGTGCTGCTCGCGCGCGCCACCGTATCGAGCTTCCTGTTTCTCGCCGGTCTTGGTCTCATTCTCGCAACCCGCAACGGTGTGCGCTGGACCCCGTTCCTGAAGCGTCTCGCGGCCATCACCGGTGCTGCAGCGCTCATCAGCGTGGCAACGTGGTTTGCCATCCCTGATGTCTGGATCTTCTTTGGTGTGCTGCACATGATCGCGCTCGCCAGCGTGCTGGCCCTGGGGCTCAGGTTCCTGCCCTGGTATGTACTGATGACGCTCGCTGTGTTTGCCGTTGCGGCGCCTACAATGGTCTGGCCAAGGCTGTTTGATACACCGCTGCTGTGGTTTCTTGGTCTTGGCCGCGTTGAAGTCTTTTCCAACGATTTCGTGCCGGTGTTTCCCTGGATCGCTCCGGTGTTGCTGGGTCTGTGCGCCGGCCGGGTCCTGGTGGCGCTGGAACAGGCTCCGGGATGGACGATGTGGCGCGCTGAAGCGCTTCCCTTTCGGGCACTCAGCTTTCTTGGCCGCCACAGCCTTGTGGTCTACCTCATCCATCAGCCGATCTTCTTCGCGATCCTGATCCCGATCCGTTGGCTGACCGCATAGAGGCTTCAAACAATTCGGCTTGATGCGGCCTATGGCAGAGCGCGCGATGCCCATCCGGGCAAGGTCATCATCGCTCTGGTTTGGTCTCAGCGGCTGAGTGAATGCGCAACAAAGTGTCGCGTTGGTCTGATGGCCTGGCAGCTTCGTAACGAATTGCAAGGTCCAAGCGTTCGAAACATAGTGCACAGCGCTTGCGCGAGGGCCTGATATCTGGCATTCCACGCGGCCCCTTTAGGTCAGTCATACTGTCCTAAAGCGGGTGGCGTAACCTTTATGGAGGCGGCTATGGACGAGCTTCAACAGGCTGAGACCGGCTTTTCGTCGGAAACTCATGATCCTATCGTGATGCGCGACCCGGCACTTCCAGTGCGCCAGGGCCTTTATGACCCTGCAAATGAGAAGGATTCCTGCGGCGTAGGCTTTGTCGCGCGCATGAATGGCGCGAAGTCGCACGAGATCGTTTCGCTCGGTCTGCAGGTCCTCAAGAACCTCGATCACAGGGGCGCGGTCGGCGCAGATCCAAAGCTTGGCGATGGCTGCGGTATCCTTGTGCAGATCCCGCACCGGTTTTTCGTTGAGGAACTCGCCAAGGCCGGTGTGACATTGCCGCAGCCGGGCAGCTATGCCGTCGGGCATCTGTTCCTGCCGCGCGATGCTGCGCGCCGTACAGCCATCGAAGCCGTGTGGGCCGACACGATTTCCGATCTTGGCCTGAAGCTTCTGGCCTGGCGCGATGTGCCAGTCGACAACACTGATCTGGGCGAGGCCATCAAGGCCAGCGAGCCGCTGCACCGCCAGATCTTCATTGGCCGGGGCGAGTTTGCCGGCGATCAGGCGGCGCTGGAGCGCAAGCTGTTCTTGTTGCGCAAGATCGTGTCGAACACGATCTATCGCATGCAGGAGCGGCAGAAGGCCGGCTATTATCCGGTCTCGCTGTCCACACGCACGATCGTCTACAAGGGCATGGTGCTGGTCAGCCAACTTGGCGACTACTACCGCGATCTTGCTGATCCGCGCTTCGAAAGCGCCCTGGCGCTGGTGCACCAGCGCTTTGCGACCAACACATTCCCGACCTGGCAACTGGCCCATCCCTACCGGATGGTCGCGCATAATGGCGAGATCAACACGGTCCGCGGCAACGTCAACTGGATGGCGGCCCGCCAGGCGTCCGTGTCCACGCCCTTGTTCGGCGATGATATCTCGAAGCTCTGGCCCATTTCGTATGAGGGCCAGTCAGACACCGCATGCTTCGATAACGCGCTCGAATTCCTGGTGAACGGCGGCTACTCGCTGGCGCACGCGGTCACGATGCTGATCCCGGAGGCGTGGGCCGGCAACCCGTTGATGAACGAGGCCCGGCGCGCCTTCTATGAATATCATGCTGCCATCATGGAGCCCTGGGACGGGCCGGCGAACATTGCCTTCACTGACGGCCGCCAGATCGGTGCCACGCTGGATCGCAATGGTCTCAGGCCTTCGCGCTACATCGTGACGGATGATGGGCTTGTCGTGCTCGCCTCCGAGGTCGGCGTCTTGCCGATCCCCGAAGAGAAGATCATTCAGAAGTGGCGCCTGCAGCCGGGCAAGATGTTTCTGGTCGACCTCGAACAGGGCCGCATCATTTCGGATGAAGAGATCAAGACGACCCTGTCGGCAGCGAGCCCCTATGCTGACTGGGTGAAGCGCACCCAGATCGTGCTTGAGGACCTGCCCGCAATGACGGTTGGGTCGCCGCGCGCGCGTATTGCGCTGCTCGAGCGCCAGCAGGCGTTTGGCTACACCCAGGAAGATGTGAAGCTCCTGATGGCGCCCATGGCCACGACCGGTCAGGAAGCCATTGGCTCGATGGGTACAGACACGCCGATTTCGGCCCTGTCGTCGCGCTCGAAGCTGCTCTACACCTACTTCAAGCAAAACTTCGCTCAGGTCACGAACCCGCCGATCGATCCGATCCGTGAAGAGCTCGTGATGAGCCTTGTCTCGTTCATCGGCCCGCGCCCGAACCTGTTCGATCTTGAAGGCACATCAGAAAAGAAGCGCCTGGAAGTTCGCCAGCCGATCCTTTCGAACGAGGATCTGGAAAAGATCCGGGGCATTTCGGAAGTCGCCGAAAACCACTTCCTGACCGCAACCCTCGACATCACATACCCCGCCGACCGGGGTGCTGCCGGCATGCTTCCCGCACTTGAACGCATGTGCACGAAGGCCGAGACCTGGGTGCGCGAAGAGCGGCGTAACATCCTGATCCTGTCGGATCGTTATGTGGGTCCGGACCGAATTGCGATTCCGGCGCTGCTGGCAACCGCTGCGGTCCATCATCACCTGATCCGCAAGGGCCTGCGCACATCTGTCGGGCTTGTGGTGGAGACCGGTGAAGCGCGCGAAGTGCATCATTTCTGCTGCCTCGCAGGCTATGGTGCGGAAGCGATCAATCCCTATCTCGCATTCGAGACCATGGAAGCGCTCCATGCCCGCGGCGAACTTCCTCCCGAAGTCGACGCTGAAGAGGTTGTCACGCGCTACATCAAGTCAATCGGCAAGGGTGTGCTCAAGGTGATGTCCAAGATGGGCATCTCGACATACCAGTCCTATTGCGGCGCGCAGATCTTTGACGCCGTCGGCTTAAGGCGCGAGTTCATCAACGCCTACTTCTTCGGCACCTCAACCACCATTGAAGGCGTCGGCATTGCCGAGATCGCCGAGGAAACGGTGCGCCGCCACCGCTCTGCGTTCGGCGATGATCCCGTGCTGCGCAACACGCTCGAAGTCGGCGGTGAATACAATCTGCGGCTGCGCGGCGAAGACCATGTCTGGACGCCGGACGCCGTTGCCAATCTTCAACACGCTGTTCGTGGCAACCTTCCAGAGAAGTATCGCCAGTATGCGGCCGAGGTCGATGCGCAGAATGGGCGGTTCACGACCGTGCGCGGGCTGTTCCACATCAAGTCCGCAAGCGAAATGGGCCGCACGCCGGTTCCTCTCGATGAGGTTGAGCCCGCATCCGAAATCGTGAAGCGCTTCGCGACGGGTGCCATGTCGTTTGGGTCGATCAGCCACGAGGCCCATTCAACGCTGGCAATCGCCATGAACAGCATTGGTGGCAAGTCGAACACCGGCGAAGGCGGTGAGGAGCCCGAGCGCTTCGAGCCCCAGCCCAATGGCAAGTCCATGCGTTCGGCCATCAAGCAGGTGGCCTCGGGCCGCTTTGGTGTGACGACTGAGTATCTCGTCAATTCCGACGTGATGCAGATCAAGGTTGCCCAGGGTGCCAAGCCCGGTGAGGGCGGGCAGCTGCCGGGCCACAAGGTTGATGCGCGCATTGCCCGTGTGCGCCATTCCACGCCAGGCGTCGGGTTGATCTCGCCGCCGCCGCACCATGACATCTATTCCATCGAGGATCTTGCCCAGCTGATCTTCGACCTGAAGAACGTCAATCCTGCGGCCGATGTCTCGGTCAAGCTGGTGTCGGAAGTCGGCGTTGGCACGGTCGCTGCCGGTGTTGCCAAGGCCCGTGCCGACCACATCACCATCTCCGGCTATGAGGGCGGCACGGGTGCCTCTCCGCTGACATCCATCAAGCATGCCGGCAGCCCATGGGAAATGGGCCTTGCGGAAACCCACCAAACCCTCGTGCTGAACAAGTTGCGCAGCCGCGTGGCGTTGCAGGTTGATGGCGGCTTGCGGACCGGGCGCGATGTCATTGTCGGTGCGCTGCTCGGCGCTGACGAGTTTGGTTTCTCGACGGCACCGTTGATTGCGGCTGGCTGCATCATGATGCGCAAGTGCCACCTCAATACCTGCCCGGTTGGGGTCGCGACGCAGGATCCCGTGTTGCGCAAGCGCTTCAAGGGCGCGCCCGAGCACGTGATCAACTTCTTCTTCTTCGTCGCCGAGGAAGTGCGCGAGATCATGGCGTCGATGGGGGTCAGAACCGTCGCCGAGCTGATCGGATCGACGGAGTTCCTGTCCAAGCGCACCGATGTCGACCATTGGAAGGCACATGGGCTCGATTTCTCCGCCCTGTTTCACAAGCCGGACATGGGCCCGGGTGTCGCCACGCGCCATGTCGAGCGTCAGAACCATCCCGTCGATGATGTTCTCGACCGCAAGTTGATCGAAGCAGCGCTTCCCGCCATCGAGCGCGGTGAAAAGGTCGAGCCGATTGAGGCTGTGATCCGGAATGTCGATCGCACAACGGGAGCCATGCTGTCTGGCGTCATTGCCAAGCGACATGGACACGCCGGTCTGCCGGACGATTCGATCGAGGTCACACTGCGCGGCACAGCGGGCCAGAGCTTTGGCGCCTTCCTGGCGCGGGGCGTTACCATGACGTTGATCGGTCAAGCCAACGACTATGTCGGCAAGGGCCTTTCGGGTGGCGTGCTCGTTATTCGCCCGCCGGAAAATGCCCGTATCGTGCCGGAACGCTCGATCATCGTCGGCAATACCGTTCTGTATGGCGCGGTCGAGGGCGAATGCTACTTCCGGGGCGTGGCCGGCGAGCGCTTTGCGGTTCGCAATTCCGGCGCCATTGCGGTGGTTGAAGGAACGGGTGACCACGGCTGCGAGTATATGACCGGCGGCATTGTGGTCGTCCTGGGTGAGACCGGACGCAACTTCGCGGCTGGAATGTCCGGCGGCGTTGCCTATGTGCTGGATGTGGACGGCAAGTTCCGCTCGCGGTGCAACATGGCCATGGTTGATCTCGAACCTGTCGAAGAGGAAGTGCAACTGCTTGAGCGGCTGCATCATCACGGGCCGGATATGGAAACCAAGGGTCGCGTGGACCTGTCGGGCGACATGACCCGGCACGATGAGGAGCGGTTGCATCAGCTGATCCAGAACCACTGGCTCTGGACCGGGTCGACCGTTGCAAAGGACGTGCTCGACCATTGGATCGAGAAGCGTCGTAGTTTCGTGAAGGTCATGCCGGTCGAGTACCGGCGCGCCATTCGCGAAATGCAGAGCTATCGCGTCGCTGCGGAGTAGGAACATTCGAGTTCGGGGCGCGCTCGACGCGTTCCCAGGGTCACGGCAAGATGAATCCGGTGAGATGGCCGGGCTGAGGACGGGTTGATGGGTAAGGTCACGGGCTTCCTGGAAATTGACCGCCAGGAACAGAAGTATCAGCCGGCGGGTGACCGCGTGCGGCATAACCGCGAGTTCACGCTCAAGCTCGATGACCGTGACGTCGAGCGTCAGGCCGCGCGTTGCATGGATTGCGGCATCCCGTACTGCCATACCGGCTGCCCGGTGAATAACCAGATCCCGGACTGGAACGACCTCGTCTACCAGAAGGATTGGCAGGAAGCTTCGCGCAACCTCCATTCAACGAATAACTTCCCCGAGTTCACTGGCCGCATTTGTCCCGCGCCCTGCGAGGAAGCCTGCACGCTGAACCTCGAGCACGTGCCCGTCACCATCAAGTCGATCGAGCAGGCCATCTCTGACAAGGCGTTTGATCAGGGCTGGATCCGGCCGGAAATCTCTGCGCGTAAGACCGGAAAGCGCATTGCCATCGTCGGCTCAGGACCGGCAGGTCTCGCCGCAGCCCAGCAGCTCGCGCGCGTTGGCCACGATGTTCATGTCTATGAGCGCGAGGCACGCGCCGGCGGCCTGCTTCGCTATGGCATCCCGGACTTCAAGATGGAGAAGTGGCTGATCGATCGGCGCATCGAGCAGATGACTGCAGAAGGCGTGACGTTCCATTACGGCCAGAATGTCGGTCACAATCTGCCGGCACGCCAGCTGACAGCGGATCATGACGCCGTGCTGCTTGCGTGCGGCGCCGAGCACCCGCGCGATCCGGGCCTGCCTGGGCTCGATCTCGAGGGCGTGCATTACGCCATGCCGTTCCTGACCCAGCAGAACAAGCGGGTCGGGGATGAAGACATCTCCCATGATCGCCCGATCCTGACCACCAACAAGCATGTCGTGGTGATCGGCGGCGGCGATACCGCGTCGGATTGCATCGGGACCTCGTTTCGCCAGCACGCCCTGTCGGTGACGCAGCTCGATATTCGCCCGCAGCCCCCCGAAAAGGACGACACATTGATGGTCTGGCCGTTCTGGCAGACCAAGATGCGCACCTCCTCATCGCAGGCCGAAGGGGCCACGCGCGAGTTCGCAGTGGCCACAATCGCGCTTGAGGGCAAGAACGGGCGTCTGACGCATGTCAAGTGCGCCAAGGTTGATGAAAAGCGCCGCCCGATCCCGGGCACCGAGTTCAACATCCGCGCAGAAATGGCCTTTATCGCCATTGGTTTTGCCATGCCGACCCAGACCGATGTGATCCCGGAGCTTGGTCTCAAGACCGACAAGCGCGGCAACGTCGAGGCCGATGACTGGTCCTACCTCACCTCACACGAGAAGGTCTGGGTTGCCGGCGACATGCGCCGTGGCCAGTCGCTTGTGGTCTGGGCGATCCGCGAGGGCCGGCAGGCTGCGCGTGCCATCGACGAGACGCTGATGGGCGAGACCACGCTGCCACGGTAAGGGCTGAAGCCCTACCCGCCGGCCATCATTTCGGAGACCTGCATGATGAGGCAGGTCTCGCTGCCATGCGCAATCAAGCGACCGCGCGTGTCGATGAGCTTTGCCTCCGACGTCGCAATCCGTCGGCCACGCGACACTACCTTCGCTTCGCAGCGCAGAACGCCCATGCCGGGCATCACCGGGCGAATACAGTTCAGCTTGTACTCGACGGTTGTGAAGGCCTCGCCGGCATTCAGCGTCGAGTGAACCGAGCAGGCCAGCGCACTGTCCATGATGCAGGCTGTCCAGCCCCCATGCACGGTCCCGATGGGGTTCAGCATGTCGTCTGTTGGTTCGCCCTCAAAGACAACGCGACCATGTTCAACTTCGGTCAGGATCACCCGGCTCCAGCGTGAAAAGGGCGGGGCAGGAAATGTCCCGTCGAGCAAGCCTTTCAGGAACTCAAGACCCGGCATTGAGGTTGCGACTTTCGGATCAGCCACACCGAATCCGTTGGGCGGGGCGGAAAATCGATCTGCCATGGCACCATCTCCGAGCTTTGGGAGCCGGGCATGCCCGAGATTGGGCGTGGTTGCAATTCGCCTTGGGCCATGCGACGCCCGCGTCTCATCCAGGACACCCTCACATGCGCAACGACCTCAGCCCCATGCCCGTGATCCTCGCGACCATTGGTGTTGGTCTGCTGTCGGTCATGGATGCGTTGATCAAGCAGCTGGCGCAACATTACTCGACGCTTGAAGTCGCAGCCGGGCGTTTTTCCGTTGGTCTGGTTCTGGCGCTGGTGGTGTTTGCGTTCTGGCGTTCGCCCTGGCCGAGCCGCGAGGCGGTCTGGTGGAATACGGCCCGCGGAATTGTGGTGGTGTTCTCGGCCTATGGCTTTTTCTACGGCCTTGGGGTTCTGCCGCTGGCCGAGGCCATTGCGCTGACATTTGTCGCGCCGGTGTTCATTGTCTTGATGGGCGCGGCGTTCCTGAAAGAACCCATCAGCGGTTCGATCGTCTGGTCGCTGGTTCTGGGCGCGGCCGGGCTTGCGGCCATGGTGATCGAAACAATTGGCACGGGAACAGCGCGCGGCGATCGGCTGCTCGGATATCTGGCCATCCTGGGGAGCTGCGTCACCTATGCCGGCTCGATCATCATGCTCAGGGCCAGAACCGCCCATGATCCGCTGCCTTTTATCGTGTTCATGCAAAACTTCGTGCCGGCTCTCGTCTTCATACCCGTGTCGATCCCGGTCTTTGTCATGCCGGCTGAAGCGCATTGGCCCCTGTTTCTTGCCATGGGGACGCTGGGGGTCATTGGCCATCTCGTGATCAGTGTTGCGTTTTCACGCGCGCCAGCCTCCCGGCTCGGGCCAATTGATTACACCGCCTTTGTCTGGGCGGTCGGGCTTGGCTGGGTGTTCTTTGGCGAGGTCCCAAGCCTTGCGACCTGGATTGGTGCTGGTTTGATTGTGACTTCGGCCATCATCGTCGGGCGTACCAAACCTGCGGCGAACCCGCCCTCAACGACACCGGCTTGAACCTTTCCGTGCAACGCGCATGATCCTGTAATGTCAGATCCAACAGCGTCCCAGCCCTCGATTTCGCCCATGAACCTGTCGCTGCCGGAAGCGGCGGCAAAGCCGTTCGATGCGCAGGGCCTTGGCCGCATGCTGCTTCGCACGATCCGTTCGGGTGCGCTTGCGACGAATGACCCGGCCAGCGGCTACCCGCTCTCAACCCTCGTGACGATCGCAACCGACGTGGATGGCAGCCCCATCCTGCTGTTATCGGGTTTGTCGCTGCATACACGAAACCTGCTGGCGAACCCCCGCGCCTCGCTTCTTTTGTCCGCGACCGGGAAAGGCGATCCCCTTGCGCATCCGCGCCTGACGCTGGTCGGCTCGTTTGAGGTGAGCGAGGAGCCGCGCGTCGCGCGCCGTTTCGTTGCCCGCCATCCCAAATCAAGGCTTTACGTCGAGCTCCCGGACTTCCGGTTTTTTCGCATGAACATCAGCGGTGTTCACCTCAATGGTGGGTTCGCCCGCGCTGCCTCACTGACGCCTGCGGACCTGCTTCTTGATCTGAGCGAGGCGGAAGAACTCCTGGCCATCGAGGAGGGCGCGGTGGCGCACATGAACCAGGACCACATCGAGGCTCTGGCGCTTTACGCCGGCCAGCCAGCGGGGACAGGGACGGTCTGTACGGGTCTTGATCCTGAAGGCATCGATCTTCTGAGCGGTGATGAAGCCGCTCGGGCAGTGTTTCCGGAGCGGATCACGCGCGCTGTCGCGCTGCGCAAGGTGCTGAAGTCAATGGCCGACGACCTCAGGGCGCGGCAAGCTTAATCCCGGCGGACGACAGACTTTTGTTCTAATCGAAAACAAAAGTCATTTTGCAGCGCAACATACACTTCAGAAATTCACCTTTCCCGCAAACAAAAACCTAATTCACCATCTCTGTTGGTTGATAGGGTCCCGCACCTCCATTAGCGGGAGCGACGGGTTTGTTAGCCGCCAGAGCATGGCGTGCCTGCTGATACCGACAACGCTGATGCTGGCCATGCGCCCGTTCAGCGACAATCAGGGCCCGAGGTTTGGGCGAACGGGGAGAGAGACATGATCGAGACCGGCCTGGTCAACCCATCCCACCGTGCGGCGACTTTCGGCCTTGAAGGCTTGTCGGCGTTGCATTGGAACCTCGTTGATGAAGCCCTCTATGAGGCGGCAATTGCCCGGGGCGAAGCGCGCGTTGCGGCCGGCGGCCCATTGCTCGCGGAGACCGGCTCCCATACGGGCCGCTCGCCCAAGGACAAGTTCGTCGTTCGCGAACCGGCAACGGAAGCCGAGGTCTGGTGGGACAATAACGGTGCGATCACGCGCGAGGCGTTTCAGCAGCTTCACGCGGACATGCTGGCCCATGCCCATGGTCGCGAACTGTTCGCGCAGGATCTTTATGGCGGCGCAGACGAGCGTCACCGGGTCTCGGTTCGGGTCTACACCGAGAAAGCCTGGCACAACCTGTTTATTCGCCATCTTCTGCGCCGGCCTGATCGCGCGGAGCTTGCAACGTTCGTTCCGGACATGACGATCCTCGACCTGCCCTCGTTCAAGGTCGATCCGAAGCGGTATGGCGCGCGCAGCGAAACCATCATCGCGTGCGATTTCGTCAACAAGGTCGTTTTGATCGCAGGCACCGCCTATGCCGGGGAAATGAAGAAGTCGGTCTTCACGTTCCTCAACTATCTGCTGCCCACAAAGGGTGTCATGCCGATGCATTGCTCGGCCAACGTTGGTCCGGCTGGCGACACGGCCCTGTTCTTTGGTCTGTCCGGGACCGGCAAGACCACGCTGTCCGCAGATGCCTCCCGCACGCTCATTGGTGACGATGAGCATGGCTGGAGCGAGCGGGGCGTCTTCAATTTCGAGGGCGGCTGCTATGCCAAGATGATCCGCCTGTCGAAAGAGGCAGAGCCGGAAATCTATGCGGCTGTCACACGTTTCCCGGCTGTTCTGGAAAATGTGACCATTGATCCGATGACCCGCCAGCCGGACTTTGATGATGGCTCGCGCACCGAGAACACCCGTGGTGCCTACCCGCTGGAGTCCATCCCCAACGCTTCGCTCACAGGCCTCGCACCGCATCCAAAGAACATCGTCATGCTGACCGCAGATGCGTTCGGTGTCATGCCGCCGATTGCAAAGCTGTCTCCTGCGCAGGCCATGTATCACTTCCTGTCGGGGTACACCGCCAAGGTTGCCGGTACAGAGCGCGGTGTGACCGAGCCTTCGGCCACGTTCTCGACCTGCTTTGGTGCGCCGTTCATGCCGCGCCACCCCTCGGTCTATGGTGCGCTCCTGAAGCGGCTGATCGCGGAGCATGGTGCCGATTGCTGGCTCGTGAACACGGGCTGGACCAGCGGCGCCTATGGAGTTGGCCATCGCATGCCGATCAAGGCAACACGTGCGCTGCTGAGCGCCGCGCTCAGCGGTTCGCTTTCCAAGGCTGAATTCCGCACGGATCCAAACTTCGGCTTTGCAGTTCCGGTTGATGTGCCGGGCGTTGACGCCACGATCCTTGATCCGCGCGCAACCTGGGCCGACAAGGCCGGCTATGATCGTCAGGCCGCCAAGCTCGTGAAGATGTTCCAGGACAACTTCGCGAAGTTCGAAGCCTACGTCGACACTGATGTGACGGCTGCCTCGCCAGTCTGGCGGATGGCTGCAGAATAGCGCGTCATCGCGCTCTGGGCGCGGCGCGGTCTCACGGGATCAGACCTGGAGAAAGACGGATTTGGCAGGGCCTTCACGGGCCCTGCTTTTTTATGGCCTGAGACTTGCCGGAAGTGCTGGGGCGGCTTCCATCAAGAGGATCGTGACGCGCGCATTCGAAGAAAGTGTGCGGTCGTTGGTAAACAGCGGTCTTGTATCCGCCTTGCCCTCAACACTGGCAAAACGGTCACCCCTCAGGCCCGCTTCCATCAAGACACGCCGGACCGAATTGGCGCGGTCTGCCGACAATTCCCAATTGTCATAGTCGGATCTGAGCCCCGTGCGCCGTGAGGTTGTGTGTCCGGTCACGCGGATCGGATTTGGCATGCGGGCCAGAACAGGCCCGAGCAGTTCAAGCGCGCGCCGTGTCCGCTCGACCGGAAAGCGGGATCCGTCGGGAAACATGGA
>JAIYEB010000423.1 GCA_027487195.1 Hyphomicrobiales bacterium
CCATCGACGAGCAGGTGGCTTCCGACCGGGCGAGGGGCCGAGCCCCAGGTCTCGACAACAGTTGCAAGGGCGACGGCCCGACCCTGCTGTTTCCAGGCCGTGGCATTGGCAATCACATCAAGCGTGTCTGGCGTGCGCATGCCTTCAATATAGTCATCCGCCGGCGCGAAGCCAGCGCCTTGGATTGGCATCGCGCGCATGCGCCTTGCCGAGCGCTGCTACGAGCGTTTCAACGCTTCTCAGATTATGGATCGAGCGAAACTCATCGACAAAGGGCAGCATGGCCCGGACCCCGCGCGCTTTGGCCTGAAACCCGTCATAGCGGAGCAGCGGGTTCAGCCAGATCAGCCGGCGGCAGGATTTTGACAATCGCTCCATCTCCGGCTCAAGGCCGAGATCGTCGCGCTCAAGCCCGTCAGTGACCAGGAGCAGCGTCGCGCGCGATCCGAGAACCCGTCGTGACCAGAGCTTGTTGAAGGCGTGGAGCGAGCCCGCGATCCTTGTGCCGCCTTGCCAGTCCGGCACTGCGCGGGCGCACGCCATCAAGGCCTCATCCGGGTCCTTGCGGGTGAGTTGGCGGGTGACGTTTGTCAGCCTTGTTCCAAACAGGAACGTATCGACGCGGCGCCCGTTTTCGCCGAGCGCATGGAGAAAATGCAGCATCAGGCGGGAGTAGCTGCTCATGGACCCTGAAATGTCCAGAAGCGCCACGATTGGCGGCTCCATGCGCGTTGGCGCGCGGCGCGACAGCGTGACGAATGCGCCGCCGGTTCTAAGCCCTGCGCGCAAGGTGCGGCGCATGTCGACGCGCTTTCCCTTGCTCGATGGCTTCAGGCGGCGCGTGGTGATTTCGTCGACCTCAAGCGCAAGCCTGCGCAAGGCCACCCTGGCTGCCGCAAGTTCCTCGACGCTCATCTGTTCGAAGTCCTTGGCCTTTAAGAGTTCATCAGCGGATGCCGTGAACGTGGCGTCGATTTCGAGGGTTTGCTTCTTTGGCGGCGGGACCGAGTTCTCGATCCCGTCAAACAGCGCTTTCTGCACGCGTTTGGAGGCTGGATCCGCTGGCTTTGACGCGCGGTCCGTTGCCATCGGCATCAGCATCTGCATCAGCCGCTCGATATAGGCGCGCTTCCTAAAGAACAATCGAAACGCCTGATCGAAGACGAAACTGTCTTCATGGCGCGATACGAATACCGCGTGGAGTGTCCAGTAGAGATCGTCTTTCGAGCCAATGCCACTGGCTTCAAGGGCTTGAACCGCATCAAGCACATGGCCCGGTCCAACCCGGAGGCCAGCCGCGCGAAGCGCGCGCGCAAAGTAGGCGATGTTTTCCGGGAGCTTGCCGCCCTGTGTCTTGTTATCGTTGGCAAGCGCGGGCTCGAGCATCGCTAGTCCGCAATGTCCGCACGCACCCGATCAAGCAGTTCCTTGGCTGCCGAGCCTGACATCTTGGCGATATCATCCTGATATTTGAGGAGCACGCCGAGCGTGTCGGAGACAAGGGCCGGGTCAAGTGCTACCGCATCAAGCTCAACCAAGGCGGTCGCCCAATCCAGCGTTTCCGCAACTCCCGGGACCTTGAACAGATCCTCCTTGCGGATGGCCTGAACGAAGCCGACGACTTCGCGCGACAATCTTGCAGGCGCCTTCGGCACCTTGGCCTTCAGGATCGTCAGTTCGCGCTGGGCATCCGGATAGTCGACCCAATGATAGAGGCAGCGCCGCTTCAGGGCGTCATGGATCTCGCGGGTGCGGTTGGATGTCAGGATCACAATTGGCGGGGCAGCTGCCTTGATCGTGCCGATCTCAGGGATCGTCGCTTGAAAGTCCGACAGGATTTCAAGGAGAAAGGCTTCAAACGCCTCGTCGGTGCGGTCAAGCTCATCGATCAGCAGAACCGGCGGTCCGGCCTCATCGAACTCCAGCGCCTTCAGGAGAGGGCGTTTGACGAGGAAACGCTCCGAAAAGACGTCTGCGCCAAGGCGCGCGCGATCTGTCGTGCCGGCAGCTTCCGCCAGCCTGATCTCGATCATCTGGGCGGCATAGTTCCACTCATAAAGCGCTGCCGCGACATCAAGCCCCTCATAGCACTGGAGCCTGATCAGCTTTCGCCCGAGAGCCTCGGCAAGAACCTTGGCAATCTCGGTTTTGCCAACGCCGGCTTCGCCTTCAAGCAGCAGCGGCCGACCCATGCGGAGGGCCAGATGCAGCACGGTCGCGAGCGGTCGGTCCGCGACATAGTTGGCCGAGGTCAGAAGCTTGAGGGTGGCGTCGATGGATGTGGGAAGTGCGGTCATGGCAGTGTCATAGCTCAGTGCGAGGCCAAGATCAGCCCATCACGTGGGGGTGTCTTGATGTCGCGTGCCGGGCTGGCGTACCAATTTGGCATCGGGTCCCACAAGGAGTGAGTTCCATGGATACGAACACAGTCGCTCATGCGTTTACCGCGCTGTTGAAAGCCGGAAAGCACACGGAAGCAGCCGACCAATTCAACGCCGAAGACATTGTCTCGATCGAAGCCATGACCGGCAACATGCGCGAGGTTCGCGGGCGTGCCGGCGTCAAGGCAAAGTCCGACTGGTGGTACTCCGCCCATGAGGTCCACGGCGGTACAACCGAAGGGCCGTTTATCAACGACGATGCGTTTGCCGTGCGCTTCGAATTGGACATTACCGAGAAGGCCACCGGAAAGCGCATGCAGATGAGCGAAATCGGCCTTTACACCGTGAAGAACGGCAAGATTGCCGAAGAGAAATTCTTCTACGCCATGTGAGTTCCGGTCGGACCGGAACACTCTCGCGCAAAACGCTCAGGGCGGCAGACGTGCCGCCGCCCTGTTCGCTTTAAATCGAGGCTCAGGCGGCTTCGACTGCGCGCCGGGTCATGACGCCCACGAGGTGCGCGCGATAGTCAGCCGAGCCATGAATGTCCGAGAGCATCATCTTCGGATCAGCCGCAAGGCCATCAAGAGACTTTGATGCAAAGCGCTTGGACAAGGCTTCCTCGGCCTTGGTCCAGCGGAACACGCCGCCGGAGCTAGCGCCTGTCACTGCGACGCTGACCGCGCGGCCGCGCTTTGCAACAAACACACCGACCATGGCGTAGCGCGAGGCGGGGTTTGGAAACTTCACGTAGGCCGCGCGCTTTGTCGCCGGAAACGAGATTTTCGTGATGATCTCGCCGTCTTCAAGCGCTGTTGAGAACATGCCGGTGAAGAAGTCAGCGGCTGCGATCTTGCGCTTGTTGGTGTGGATGGTCGCACCAAGTGCAAGGCAGGCCGAGGGGTAGTCTGCCGAGGGGTCATTGTTGGCGACAGAGCCACCGATGGTGCCGCGATTGCGCACGGCTGGGTCGCCGATCCCGTTCGCCAGATGCGCCAGCGCCGGGACGAGTTCGCCAACCACGGCAGAGGCCGCCACAGTCGCGTGGGTGGTCATGGCGCCGATGACGACGTTGCGACCTTTCTGCTCGATGCCGGACAGGCCGGCCTTGCGCAGATCGACAATCGCGCCTGGGTTGGCAAGGCGCTGCTTCATGGTCGGCAGCAGGGTCTGGCCACCGGCAAGGATCTTGGCGTCCGCCGATTTCGCGAGGGAGTTTGCCGCGCCGCGTACGCTTGCGGGGGCAGAGTAGGTGAAGGTGTACATGTCAAAGCTCCAATATCTGTGATGGCGAGCGGGCGAAGGGGGCGGAGAACCGCCCCCTGACTGTCCTCACTCGGCGGCCCTGCGGGACTTTGCGGCAGCGTTGGCTGCAGCCCAGACCTTCTGTGGGGTTGCCGGCATGGAGATGGCTTCGGAGCCAAGCGCGTCTGTGACGGCATTCATCACAGCCGCCGGCGCTGCAATCGCACCGGCTTCGCCACATCCCTTGATCCCGAGCGGGTTTGAGGGGCAGCGGGTCTCGGTAAAGCCCAGCTTGAAGCTTGGCACGTTGTCCGCGCGCGGCATCGTGTAGTCCATGTAGCTCGCAGTAACGAGCTGGCCCGACTTGTCGTAGACGACGCCTTCCGTCAGCGCCTGACCAATGCCCTGAACAATGCCGCCATGGACCTGACCTTCCACGATCATTGGATTGATGATCATGCCAAAGTCATCGACCGCCACATAGTTCGCGATGCGGGTGACGCCGGTCTGGGGGTCGATCTCCACCTCGCAGATGTGGCAGCCCGCCGGGAAGGTGAAGTTCGTTGGATCGTAGAACGCACCTTCCTTGAGGCCCGGCTCCATCTCGGAGGTCGGGATCTTGTGGGCGGTATAGGCGCCAAGGGCGACAGACACCCAGTCGACTGTCTTGTCGGTGCCGGCAACCGTGAACTTGCCGTCCTTGAACTCGATATCGCCGGGGGCAGCCTCAAGCAGATGGGCTGCGACCTTCTTCGCCTTGGCCTCGATCTTGTCGAGCGCCTTGACGATGGCCGACATGCCGACCGCGCCGGAGCGCGAGCCGTAGGTGCCCATGCCGAACTGCACCTTGTCGGTGTCGCCATGGACAATCGACACGTTTTCGATTGGCACGCCGAGCCGATCAGACACGAGCTGGGCAAAGGTTGTCTCGTGTCCCTGGCCGTGGCTGTGGGACCCGGTCAGCACTTCGACGGTTCCAACCGGATTGACGCGGACCTCAGCCGATTCCCAAAGGCCAACGCCGGCGCCGAGCGACCCCACGGCGGCGGACGGCGCAATGCCGCAAGCCTCAATGTAGGTCGAGTAGCCAAGCCCACGCAGCATGCCGCGCTTTTGCGCCTCGCGCTTGCGCTTGCCGAAGCCCTTGACGTCGGCCATCGCCATCGCCTTGTCGAGCGAGGCGCGATAGTCGCCGGCGTCATACATCATGATGACAGGCGTTTGATGCGGGAACTTCTTGACGAAGTTGCGCTTGCGCAGATCCGCCGGATCAAGCCCCATCTCGCGGGCGGCAACCTCAACAAGGCGCTCGACCACGAAGGTGGCTTCCGGGCGGCCAGCGCCGCGATAGGCATCGACGGGTGCGGTGTTGGTGTAGACCGCATCGACCTCTGCATAGATCGCAGGGATGTCGTACTGGCCAGACAGCAGCGTTGCGTAGAGATAGGTTGGCACTGACGAGGCGAACGTGGAGAGATAGGCCCCCATGTTTGCAATCGTATGCACCCGCATGGCCAGGATCTTGCCCTTTTCATCAAGCGCAAGTTCGGCTGTCGTGATGTGGTCGCGTCCGTGCGCGTCGGCAAGGAACGCTTCGGTCCGGTCGGCAACCCACTTCACCGGGCGGCGCAGCTTGCGCGAGGCCCAGGCGCAGACGGTTTCCTCGGCGTAGATGAAGATTTTCGAGCCAAAGCCGCCGCCGACATCCGGCGCAATCACGCGCAGCTTGTTTTCAGGAGCGATGCCGACAAACGCCGAGAGCACAAGGCGCGCGACGTGCGGGTTTTGGGACGTCGTGTAGAGCGTGATGACGTCGGTGCCTGAATCATAGTCGCCAATGGCTGCACGCGGCTCCATGGCGTTGGGCGCGAGGCGGTTGTTGACGATATCAAGCTTGGTGACGTGCTTTGCCTTCTTGAAGGC
>JAIYEB010000158.1 GCA_027487195.1 Hyphomicrobiales bacterium
GCTATGCCGTGATCCGGCCGCGCCAGACCTGGGATGAATTGATCGGGCAGGATCGTATGGCCCCTTGGCTCACGAACGCGTGACGCGCGTTTGAAGACTGCAAATTAGGCAACTCCGCCCCTTGGCGCGCGTCGTCGACATGTTACCTTGTACCTTCGGGCACTGATACGTTGCCCCGGACAAAGGAATGACAAACCGAGACCAAACGTCAGCGGTTTCAACCTTGCCGGCCTCAAGCGCGACGGCAGAGCGCGCATCACTTGATTCCAAGATCGCCGGCTCACGTCGCGCCCTGGCCTTCGAGCAGATCTGGCGCGCAGCGCAGCCTGTGCTGGCTGTGCTTGCGCTGTTCCTGATCACAACCTTCCTTGGCATCTTTTCGCTCGTGGGCGAGTATGGGCGCATTGCAGGGCTCGTGGCCTTTGCGCTCGCCGGGCTTGCAAGCCTGGTCCCATTCCTGAAACTGAAGTGGCCAACGCGCGACGCCGCCATCCAGCGCCTTGATGCCTCCCAGCCCGGCCATCACCGTCCGGTCGCAACCCTTGAGGATGTGCTGGCTGGCACTCCAGGCCCCGACAGCGGCGCCTTGTGGGCCGTGCACCTTGAGCGCACCGCCGCCAAAGCCGGAAAGGTCACTGTTGAGCGACCGCGCCCGGGCCTTGCAGGCCTTGATCGCTATGCGTTGCGCGCAGCACTTGGGCTTGTATTGATTGCTTCTGGCGTCATGTCCTATGGCCAATGGGGCTTGCGCCTCAACGAGGCCGTGTCGGGTCGCGTTGTTGTCATTCCAACCATTCCGGTTCGCCTTGATGCGTGGGTGACGCCTCCAAGCTACACCGGCCGCGCGCCGGTCTTCCTCACGTCCGAGCTTGATCGTGACGGGGTTGTGCGCGTTCCCCAGGGCAGCGTCTTCCACATCCGCGTCGACAAGCCGGAAGGCGTGGTTGTGAATGCTCCCGACGGAGCGGTTGAGGGCGTCGCAGAGCCCGGCAGCGCAGGGGTGACCTACCGCACGACCTTGCAGCGCGACGCCATTGTCACGCTCGACCAGCGCGGCGCACCGCAGCGCCCGTTCCGGTTTGCTGTTGACCCTGACGCGCCGCCAACGATTGCGATCGAAGGCCGGGTCGAGGAGACTGCGGGCGGTTCGGTGCGGGTCCGCTACAAGGTCGAGGACGACTTCCGGGTGGCCTCGGCTTTCGTTGAGTTCAAGCCGGTCGCCCGCGCAACGGACGCTGGGCCGAGCCTTGATGTCAGCCCGGCACGCACGCCGCGTCCACTCGTTGGTGCACCCGAAATGCCATTGCGCGTGCCCCCGGCACGGGCGCGGCAGGGTGTCGAAACCACAACGCGCGATCTGACGACCCACCCCTGGGCCGGCGGACGCGTCGAGATGACGTTGGTGGCGCGCGATGATGCCCAGCAGGAAGGGCGAAGCGCGACGGTTACCATCGATCTGCCGCAGCGCAGCTTCCGCAAGCCGCTGGCACAGGTTCTGGTGGAACAACGCCGCGCGCTCGCCATGGATGCAAACCACCGCTCAGAGCTTCAGGCGGTGCTTGATCTCATCACGCTTGATCCCGTGCGCCGGGCCTTTGAGAGCCGCATCTATATTGCGCTGAGGACACTGTATTTTCGCACCAGCAACGCAGAAACCGACGAAGACCTGACCGAGCTTCTGGACGGTCTCTGGCAGGTCGCGATTGCCATTGAGGATGGGGATCTGTCGGAAGCCGAGCGGCGCCTTGCCGATGTGCAGGACCGGCTGCAGCAGGCCCTTGAAAACGGCGCGTCGGATGAAGAAATCCGCCGGCTGATGGAAGAATTGCGCCAGGCCATGAACGAGTTCATGCGTGAACTGGCAGAGCGCGCCATGCGCGAACAGCGCGAGGGGCGCCAGCAACAGCAGCAGCGCGACCCGAACCAGCGCATGGTCACCCAGCAGGATCTCGAGCGCATGATGCGCGAGATGGAAAACATGGCGCGCTCGGGTGCGCGGCAGTCCGCGCGGGACATGCTGAACCAGTTGCGCGACATGATGAATGCGCTGCGCAACAGCCAGCCCCAGATGGGCCAGGAAGGCGGAGATCAGCAGGATATGCTGGATGAGCTCGGCGACATGGTGCGCGAGCAACAGCGCCTGATGGATCAGACGTTCCGCGAGCGCCAGCGCAGGCAGCAGCAGGGCCGCAACCAGCAACAGGGACGCCAGCAGCAGGGCCAGCGCGGCCAACAGGGGCAGCGTGGCCAGCAAGGTCAGCAGGGGCAACAAGGCGAGCAGGGCGAGAGCGGCGAAGGTGGCGAAGGTGGTGAGGGTGGCGATCAGATGGGCCAGCTTCAGCAGGGGCAGGGCCAGTTGCGCCAACGTCTCCAGCAATTGCTTGACCAGCTTCGCCAAGGCGGCCGCGAAGGCAACCGGGAACTGGGTGAGGCCGGCGGCGACATGGGTCGCGCAGAACAGCAGTTGGGCCAGGGCGACCCGGGTAACGCTCTGGGCCAGCAGGGCCGTGCGCTCGACAATCTGCGTCGTGGCGCTCAGCAGATGATGCGCGAAATGATGGGTGAAGGCGATCAGGCAGGGGAAGGCCCGGGCGGCGGTCCGCAAGCCAACCAGAGCCGGAACAATCGCACCCCCGACCCGCTCCAGCGCAGCCCGTTTGACGACGGGACCGACATGAACTCCGATGTGCGCATTCCCGGCCAAACAGATCTTCAGCGTGCGCAACGCACGCTCGAAGAGGTTCGCAGGCGGCTGCTTGATCCCTCACGGCCGCGCCTCGAACTCGATTACCTCCAGCGGCTGTTGCGGCCTTTCTGAGCCCCGCGCACGCCGCTGACACATTCGTGAAGTGTTTGCGCGTAACCTTCTGCGTCGTGAGTGCGAAGGCGGTCAGTCGATATCGCTGACCGGGAGCACATCATGAACCGCCGCCTTTTCCTCGCCTTGAGCGCAGCCTTGCTGCCACTGCCTGCCTTCGCGCAGGGCGCCGCGCCGGCCTCAGCGGTTCGGCCTTTCACGCAAGCCTCATTTGATGCAGCAAGGGCTGCAGGCCCAGTTATCGTCCATGTCCACGCGGAATGGTGCCCGACCTGCCGCCGGCAGGAGCCGATTGTGAACAGCCTGTCGGCTGATCCGGCGTTCCGCAACGTGCGCGTGTTTCGCGCGAACTTTGATCGCGAAACCGCGTTCCGGAACGCCAACCGCATTCCAGGTCAATCAACGCTTCTGGTCTTCAAGGGCGGCGCAGAAGTCGGCCGCGCAACGGGCGTTGTGGATGCCGCCCAGATCCGCGAACTGCTCAGCCGCGCACTGTAAGCGCTGAACCATGACCGCGATTGCGCTCGCCTTTCTTGCCGGTGTCTTCACAACGGGGAACCCTTGCGTGCTACCCATGCTCCCGCTTGTCCTTGCGGGAACCTTGTCGGGTGGAAAGTTCGGGCCCCTGGCGTTTGCGGCCGGGATGGTCAGCGCTTTCACGGTTGTCGGTGTCGGCATCATTACGGTCGGCTATGTCATTGGCCTCACACCGGAAATGGTACGCGCCGGCGCAGCACTTGCGCTGATTGCGTTCGGTCTTGTCTTGATGGTGCCGCAACTCCAGGAACGGTTTGCCCTGGCGACATCCGGTCTTGCGACGGGCGCACAGACACTGTCCGGGCGGGTCAGTGGCGAAGGGCCAGGGAGTTCGTTTCTCATCGGGCTTCTGGCGGGCGCACTGTGGTCGCCCTGCGCAGGGCCGTCGCTTGGTGCTGCCATCGGGCTTGCGGTGGAGGCAGGCGGCGCGTGGCCTGCAGCGTTGCGCATGCTGGCGTTCGCAACCGGAGCGGTCGGCGTCTTGTTGTTGCTGGCCTACGGCTCGCAGGCGGTGAT
Source organism: Hyphomicrobiales bacterium (assembly GCA_027487195.1). Lineage (GTDB taxonomy): Bacteria > Pseudomonadota > Alphaproteobacteria > Rhizobiales > UBA4765 > JAIYEB01. The sequence goes on from JAIYEB010000158.1 coordinate 3,872, forward strand.
CCGCTCTAGGCGCGACGCGATGATGGCCGCATCAAACCGGCTGAAGCCTGTTCTGGGTGGCCTTCTCGTCCTGGCCGGGCTTTTTGTCGTCAGCGGATTTGACAAGGCCATCGAAGCCATTCTGACTGCGCGTATGCCGGAATGGCTGACGGACATTACGTTGCGGTTCTGAGCGATCATGGCACTTCTTTTTTGGTTCTCGATCAGCACCTTGTGCATTGACACCGGCACTCGCCACTGACCTGCTGCGCTGGCAAGCCCTGATCATGATTGAGTTGACTGAAATGGGCGGCCCAGAGTCCAAACGCCTGCCGGTAAGCAAACCTTTCGAGAGTTCTGAAAATGAGTGAAAAGAGCCAATACGTTCCGCCCAAGGTCTGGACATGGGATCAGGCCAATGGTGGCGCATTTGCAAGCATCAACCGGCCGATAGCAGGTGCAACCCACGAACAGGACTTGCC
>JAIYEB010000142.1 GCA_027487195.1 Hyphomicrobiales bacterium
GCCACGAAGCGGTTCACTGCAGCGGCGGAGGATGCTTTTGAGGCAGCAAGGCTTTCGACCCGCTCGCGGGCCATTCTCACGGCCTTTGCGATCTTCCTGATCTTTGCATCCATCGTGGTCGTGCTGTGGCTCGGGGCGGCCGATGTGCTGTCCGGGCGGTTGAGCGCAGGGACGCTTGGCCAGTTCGTTCTATTTGCTGTGCTTGCGGCAAGTTCTCTCGGTGAACTCTCGCAGGTCTGGACCGAATTGTCGCAAGCCGCAGGTGCAGCAGAGCGGATTTCGGAACTTCTCGCGGAAGAACCGGCTGTGCAGGCTCCGGCTGTTCCGGTCGCTTTGCCTCCTGCCCGAGGCGAGATCGTGTTCGAGAACGTGACCTTTGCCTACCCCACGCGTCCGCAGACACCTGTTGTGAAGGATATGTCGTTTCGCATCCGCCCCGGCGAGCGGGTGGCAATCGTTGGCCCGTCAGGGGCTGGCAAGAGCAGCCTGTTTGCGCTGGCGCTACGATTTTATGATCCGCACCTTGGCAGGATTACCGTTGACGGGGTCGATATTCGCCAGGCCGACCCAGAGGCTGTCCGTGAACGTATTGCGTTCGTGCCGCAGGATGTGGTCGTTTTCTCCGATACGATTGCGGAAAACATTCGCTATGGCCGGCCGGGTGCCAGCGACAGCGATGTGGCGCAAGCTGCCGAAGTTGCAGCGGCAGATGAGTTCATCGCAAAGCTGCCGGATGGCATGAACTCCCAGATTGGCGAACGGGGCGTCACGCTCTCGGGCGGTCAGCGCCAGCGCCTTGCAATTGCGCGCGCTGTCCTGGTTGATGCGCCGATCCTGCTTCTCGATGAGGCGACCTCGGCATTGGACGCTGAATCAGAAGCGCTGGTCCAGACAGCGCTTGAGAGGATCATGCGCGGGCGAACGACGCTGGTCATTGCGCACAGGCTTGCGACCGTTCTCGGCGCTGATCGCCTGCTCGTTGTGGATGATGGCCGGATCGTCGAAGAGGGCACGCACGCGGAACTCGTCGGCAAGCGCGGTCTTTATGCCCGCCTTGCCGAACTGCAGTTTGGCTCCGGCGCGCTCGAGATGTTGAAAGAAGCCGCTGAATAACGTTCAGCGTTCGGTGACTTTCAACTCGATGCGCCGGTTTCTCGACAAGGCTTCATCGCCATCGCCGGTATCAATCGGCTGGAACTCGCCAAATCCGGCGGCCACCAGCCGCTGTGGCGAGATACCTCGCGATATCAGGTATTGAACCACGGAGATGGCGCGTGCGGCCGAGAGCTCCCAGTTCGAGGGAAAGCGAGCCGTCGCAATGGGACGGCGATCCGTGTGTCCATCGACACGCAGAACCCAGGCAATCTCCGCAGGTATCTGACGTTCAAGTTCGACAAGAGCTGCTGCCAACCGGTCCAGCCCCTCGCGCCCGCCCGGCTTGAGCTCTGCCTGGCCGGCGTCGAAGAAGACCTCGGACTGGAACACGAAGCGATCGCCAACGATGCGCACATCAGCCCTGCTGCCCAAAATCTCGCGCAGGCGTCCGAAAAAGTCCGAGCGATACCGTGAGAGTTCCTGCACGCGCTGCGCCAGCGCAATGTTCAGCCGCCGCCCGAGGTCTGCAATTCTCTGCTGGCTGTCGGCATCGCGGTTCTCGGAAGCGCCAAGCGCTGATTCAAGCGTCGCGATCTGCCTGCGAAGCGCGGAAATCTGCTGGTTGAGCAGTTCGACCTGCGACATGGCCCGATCGCTCAGCCGGCGCTGTTCATCAAGCTGTGCCGAAAGCGCACCAAGGCGCGCACCCTGGTCGCCCCCAGCACCGCGGGCGGCTTCCAGCGAGGTGGAGAGCCGGTTGCGCTCGGCCTGCAGCGCATCAAGGCCCGAGGCGAGGGTTGCAAGTTGCTCTTCAAGGCTTGAGCCGCGGCCGCGCTCAAGAGACAGAAGGTCGGTCAGCTCCGACACCTGCCGGTTCAAACGCTCAAGCACACTGTCACGGCCCGAAATCTCGCGCGTCAGGAAGAACTGCGCCAGAACGAACACCGAGAGGATGAAAATGAACACAAGGAGCAGCGTCGACAGCACGTCGACGAAACCAGGCCAGTAGTCCGTGCGCTCGCGTGCGCGTCGACGACCCTGGGCCATGGCCTAGGGACCTGTCCGCTTATTGGCGTCGACGCGTTCGGTCAGCGTTTCGAGAACGCGTTTGGTTTCGCGCCCCTGGGCAGCCTGGCTTTCAACCCAGTCCCGGATCAACTGCTGCTCTGAACGCATATGCTGGACCAGACCCTGGACACCCTCGGCAAGGCTCGCCATGGCAGCGGTGGCCTGCCGGTTGCTGCCGCCCTCAGCGACCACTTTCGTAAGTCGATCAACCGCGATCTGAACGTCGGCCAGCGAGGTAGCACCACGGTTTTGCGGGGCCACCTCGGTGTCGAGTTCGGTCATGGATGACAGCCAGTCCTCAAGCTCCTTGTAGAAGCGGTTCTGGGCCTGGCCTGCCTGAAGATCGAGAAAACCCAGTACGAGTGATCCCGCGAGGCCAAAGAGCGATGACGAGAACGCGGTGCCCATCCCGGACAGGGGCGCTGCAAGGCCAGTCTTCAATTCATCAAACACAACGCCGAGATCGCCAGAGCGCACCTCCAGGGACTGGATCGTTCGTCCGATTGAACTGACGGTCTCCGTGAGGCCCCAGAACGTGCCAAGAAGACCGAGGAAAACCAGAAGGCCAGTGAGATAGCGCGATGTGTCGCGATCCTCATCAAGCCGCTGTCCAATCGACTCAAGGATCGAGCGCAACGCCGACGGCCCAATGGCGAAGCGTCCGATCTTGTCGCCGATGAGTGCTGCCATCGGCGCGAGAAGGACAGGCGCCTTGCGCGGATCATAGGTTGGCGAGGCCACCCGCAGCCCGTTCACCCACGCAACTTCGCGAAACAGCCGCGCCACCTGCCGAATGGCGAGCGCGACGCCAATCACCGCAACGAGCGCAATGACCCCGTTCAAAAATGGATTGGCCATGAATGCGGCGTAGGTTGCGCGCCACAAAACCGCGATCACGAAGCCAGTGATGATCAGGAACAAGACCATGCGCCAGAGGAAAATCTGGGGCGACGAGAGCTTTTGGTCCATGCGATTCGTATCTCCGAAGCCGGGATCGAACCAGACAATAGACCGAAATTGATGTCGGCACGATGGCTGACCGTGTCTTCGTCAAGCGAAAAAGCGCGCCCCGTTATGAGGCGCGCTTTTCTGATGTCTGCTGCAGCACGGCTTTGCTTCGAGAAAAGCCGTGTTTCGGAGCCGTGACCTGCGTCAGGCGATCTTGCGAGGCGCGAAAGGCGACAGCGTGGCTGCAGGTGCCGACGCCGACGCAAGGCTATAGAGGCCACGCTGGTTCGCTGCAGGCTTGAACGTTGTTGTCAGCCCGACCACGGTTTCAGCGGCGCCCATGACGAGGTAGCCGTCGGGCGCCAGCATCTTCGCGGTCTTTTCAAGGACAGCGGACTTGGTCTCGTGGTCGAAGTAGATCAGCACGTTGCGGCAGAACACGATGTCGAAGGTTCCGAGATGGCGGAAATCGTCGAGCAGGTTCAGCTGCTTCCACGTGATCATGCTGCGCAGGGACGGGTCGATCTTCCAGGTATCGCCGGACTGCTCGAAATACTTCAACAGCATGTTGATCGGCATGCCGCGCTGCACTTCGAACTGGGTGTAGATCCCGGCCTTTGCCTTTTCGAGCACTTCGACAGACAAATCGGTCGCTGTGATTTCGATGCGCCAGCCCGAAAGCTTGGCCGCAAGTTCGCGGACGGTGATCGCCAGAGAGTAGGGCTCCTGGCCGGTCGAGGCTGCGGCACACCAGATCCTGATGCGGCGCTCGTTGGCTCTCGACTGCAGGAAATGCGGGATCATGACCTGCTGGAAGTTGTCGAACGGTACCTTGTCGCGGAAGAAGAACGACTCGTTCGTCGTCATCGCTTCAACAACCTGGATCGCAAGCGGATCAAACGTGGTTGCTCGCGACAGCTTGACCGCAAGTTCGGGCAGCGAAGAAACGCCTGCCTTGCGAGCCACCGGCATCAGGCGACTTTCCAGCAGATACTGCTTGTCGGGCGTCAGTACCAACCCGGAACGCTCACGCAGAAACTTTCTGAAGAACTCGAACTCTTGGGACACGATCAACGAACTCCAGATGCGATGGAAAGGATTTTGGGTGCGATCTGGTCCAGCGGGAGAACCGCCGAGCAGCATCCGTTCATTGCGGTGGCACCGGGCATGCCCCAGACAACCGAAGTCGCTTCATCCTGTGCGATCACCGTTCCGCCGCCGGCGGCAATTGCGCGTCCGCCATTGGCACCATCAGAGCCCATGCCGGTGAGGACCAAAGCCAAAATCGCTGCGCCGTAGGCGGCGACAAGGCTTTCGAACATCGGATCAACGGCGGGTTTGCAGAAGTTGACCGGCGGTGCGTCGCTGAGAAGTGCGATCACACCATCGGCATCCTTCTGGAAGACAAGATGCTTGCCACCCGGCGCGACATAGATGCGGCCAGCCATGAGCGGCTCGCCGTGAACAGCTTCCGCAGCCTTAATGTTGGTTGCGCGCGCGAGATGCTCGGCAAGAATGGGCGTAAATGCGGCCGGCATGTGCTGGGTAACCACAACCGGCATGCGCTGAAACAGTGGGCCCACCTTGGCCAGAACCGTCATCAGAGCCTGTGGGCCACCGGTTGACGAGCCAATCGCAAGAATTCGCGGGGTGACCGAAGACGCCTGACGCAACTGGAACTTGGCTTCGCTCGGCGCCTTGCGCTCCGGCGTTGACAGGCGCTGAAGATTTGTTTGAGCGCTAGCGGTTGCTGCGGGCGCAGCTGCAGTCCCGGCGCGCGCAGCCCTGCGATCGCGCATGCGACTGCCGAGCGCCTTTACCTTTTCAACGATCTCGCGCCGGAAGTCGGCTGAGGTCGAAATGCCGGAATGTCCTTCGGGCTTAGGCACATAGTCGCGCGCGCCAAGCTGCATCGCCTTCATGGAGAACTCGGCGTTGCGTCGCGTCAATGTCGAGGCCATGACGACTGTCAGGCCCGGCTTTGCCTTCAACAGCAAGGGGAGGGCCGTCAGGCCATCCATTTCCGGCATCTCGATATCGAGCACCATGAGATCGGGGTCGGCCTTCACCACACCCTCGACAGCCTCGCGGCCATTTCTAAACGTCGCGACGACGCTGATATCCATGTCCTCATCGAGCCACCGCGCGACAAGACCGCGAACGACAACGCTGTCGTCAACGACACACACACGAACGGGGTTCGCGGTCTTCTTCTGAATGGGCGCTTGCGCCGGGGATGAGGACATTGCTGTGCTGTCGGCCTCAGATGAGGCCGACCTCCTGGAACTTCGATTCCACGATTTCGCGGTCGAAAGGCTTCATGATGTACTCATTGGCACCGGCGCGCATGGCGCGGGCAATGTGAGCGACATCATTCTCGGTGGTGCAGAACACTACGATCGGCTTATCGCCACCCGGCTCCTTGCGCAGGCGCTGAAGGAACTCAAGACCGTCCATGACTGGCATGTTCCAGTCGAGCAGGATGGCTTCCGGCATGCGCTCCTTGCAGGAACGCAGAGCTTCTTCGCCGTCGGCGGCCTCCGCAATCGTGAAAGACAGATCTTCCAGGATACGGCGGGCAACTTTGCGAATTACGCTTGAGTCATCAACGACGAGGCAAGTTTTCATGACATCCCCTTTCGGAAATCGTGTGTACGGTGGCGCAGCAAACGCTGCGCCCGAATTATGCTGCGGCCGCGACCTCATCGAACGCGAGAACGCGGTCGATATCGAGAACGACCAGGAGGCGACCATCGAGGCGAAACACGCCTGCAGATACGCCGACCCATGTCGGGTGAAGATTCACGGGGTTGGGTTCGATCGTTGCAGGTGAAAGGCGCATCACTTCGCCGACACCATCGATCAACAACCCATAGGCTTCGTTCTTCCAGGACACGCCAACGGCCATTTCGCCGCCGGCCTTCTGCGCGGGCTCAAGACCAAGACGCGTGCGCATGTTGATTGCGGTCACGATCCGGCCGCGCAGGTTCAAAACGCCCGAAATCTCGCGCTTTGACAGCGGAACCCGCGTAATGGCTTCCGGCTTGAAGACGTCGTCAACGCGGCTGATGGGCAAGCCAAAGAGCTGGCCACCGATCGTAAAAGTGACGTAGTCGATGGAGGTGTTGGCGGTCATCAGGCGGCCCTCTTCTGGGAATCGACGTCTTTCAGGGCTGCAATCAGGCCCTGACGATCAAACTTCGCGACATATTCGTCAAAGCCGGCAACGCGACCGCGCTCGACCGCCCCGGGGCTTGCCAACGCCGACAGCGCAATCACCGGCGTTCCGGCCAGCAACTTCTCTTTCTTGAGCGTTTCGCAGAAGTCGTAGCCGTTCATGTCAGGCATCTCGATGTCCGAGACGATCACGTCGAACGTTGTTTCATTCTTGCGAATGGCTTCAAGCGCCTGGCGGCCACCTTCAAAGACTGTGACTTCATAGCCCGCAGCCTTGAGGACCGGTGTCAGCATGTTGCGGAAGAAGGGGCTGTCATCGACAAAGATCAGTCGCTTGATCAGCGACGTATCGCCCATGTCCTTGCGCCACAGCCAGTCTTCGAAAGCCAGCGGCAGGTAGTGGGCCACGTCGATGATTTCGGTGGCCTTGCCCTTGATGACGGCTGTGCCAAGCACACCGGCAAGATCAGAGTTGATTTCAACCGACATGCGCTCTTCGACGATGTCGACGATCTGATCGACAACAAGGCCCATGGAGCGGCCGGCATCAGAGAAGACCAGCATTGGAACCGGACCTGACGTTTTACGCTCTGCCGTCTCGGAGACGTACACGAGCGGCATCAGCGAACCGCGGTACTGGACGAGGTTGCGGCCGTTCGCATTCTCGATCTTGGCGGCATCGATCTCTTCAAGACGGGTAACGAGCGACAGCGGCACGGCCTTCTGGCTCGCATTGCCGGCGCGGAACAGCAGGAATGCCGTTGCTGCGTCGGTTGCGATGCGCGCGTCACTTGCGGTCTCGCTCTGGGATTCTTCAGAAGGCGTCGCGCCAAAGGCGGAAGCAATGCCATTTGGATCAACGATCATGATGACAGCGCCATCACCCAGGATCGTATTGCCGGAGAACATCGGGATGTGCCGGAGCTTCGAGCTCATCGGCTTCACGACGATTTCTTCCGTGTGGAAGACGGCGTCGACCACGATGCCGAACACGCGTGGGCCGACATGCGTCACGACCACGAATCCATCATCGCCGGGCGGTGTCGAGTCGATCCCAAGCAGGCCCTTCAGCGTGATGAGCGGGAGCAGCTTGTTGCGCAGCCGCAGAACCGCCGTGTCCTTGATGCGCTCGATCCGGTGCTCGGAACGCGCCGAGGCACGGACGAGCTCAACAACAGCCAATTGCGGGATTGCAAAGCGGTCGCCGCCGGCCTCAACAATGAGTGCGGAGACGATTGCGAGTGTCAGCGGGATCTTGATGACAAAGGTCGAGCCCTTGCCGGCGGCGGTTGTCAGCTCAATGCTGCCGCCAATCAGATCGATGTTGGTTTTCACCACATCCATGCCAACGCCGCGGCCGGAGACGTTCGTAACCTTTGCCGCCGTCGAGAAGCCCGGCGCGAAGATGAACTTGCCGATCTGCGCATCGGACATGCGCTCGACATCGGCTTCCGAGGCAAGGCCGTTCTCGATCACCTTCTTCTTGATGCGCGCAATGTCGAGCCCGCGACCGTCATCGGCGATTTCGATGATGATGTGGCCGCCCTGATGGTAGGCCGACAGCTTGATGGTGCCGGTAACGGGCTTGCCTGCGGTAATACGTCCTTCAGTGGTCTCAAGCCCGTGATCGGCCGAGTTGCGCACCATGTGCGTCAGCGGATCCTTGATCAGCTCGAGCACCTGGCGATCAAGCTCGGTATCCGCGCCGATCATGTCCAGTTCGATGGTCTTGCCGAGTTCCTTGGCGAGGTCGCGAACAATGCGCGGCAGCTTCTGCCAGGCATTGCCGATGGGCTGCATGCGCGTCTTCATGACGCCTTCCTGCAGCTCGGCTGTGACGCTTGACAGGCGCTGAAGCGGGACCTTGAACTCGCCTTCTTCGTTGCGGCGATCAATTTCCATGAGCTGGTTGCGGGTCAGAACCAGCTCCGAAACCATGGTCATCAAGGTCTCAAGCGTGTCCACATTGACACGGATCGACTGGTTCTTGACGCTGTTTTCGTCGTTGTCGGCCTTTTCAGCCTCAGTGGGTTTGACCGCTTTCAGCGCGGGCTTTTCACCAGCTGATGCGGCCGGTGCCGCTGCAGGAGCGGGCGCGGGCGCGGCAATTTCGGGTGTTTCGGTCATTGTTTCGCGGAACGCGCGCTCGAGATCATCAAGCGAGACCTCGCCGGGGCGCAATGGGCGCTCAAGCGTCTGGTCCGGCAGCGAGCCAGCCGCCTGTGCGGTGGTTTCAATGGATGTTTCCTGGAAAGCCCGCTCAAGCTCGTCGAGCGACACTTCACCTGGACGCAGGGGACGATCCAGTTCCTGGACCGAAGGTGCGCTCGTGCTTTGCGCCACGGGTGCTGGTGCTGCGGCTGCCGACATCTCAGTCAAGGCCGACTGATGCTCCAGGGCTGCGATGATATCCGCGTCTGCGCCTTCCGGTTCGGTCTCAAGCCGTTCCAGTTCAGCAACTAGGCTCTTAATGCGGTCAATGGCACTGAGAATAACTGACACAGCTTCCGAGGTGACCGTTGCACCGTCGCGGAACTTGCCCATGAGGGTTTCGGCTGCATGTGCGACGCCTTCAAGGCGGGGAAGGCCAAGGAACCCGCAGGTCCCTTTGATCGTATGTACCAGGCGGAAGATATTTGAGAGGATCTTTGAATCCGTTGGATCCTGCTCAAACTTCACCAGCTCCACATCGACAACGTCGAGCGATTCATTGGTTTCAGTTAGAAACTCGCGAAGAAGATCGTCCATCACACAACCTCAGGCCAAGGGTTCACGCGCAATACGCCGCCAACCTAGGAACGCACCATTACTGAAACAGGTAAACGGACGGGAAACACAGAGGGTCTCAAATGAAATCAATTATCGGAGTCTGAACGGACCTGCATTTGCCAGGCGCTTTCGGTAACCATGTTCAAGGATGAGCGGGCATGAAGCCATGCCCCGACCGGCGCCGCGCTGTGCCTGTCAGTCCTGTTAGGGCAGTTAAGGTAGAAATCTAGAGCATGCCGGGGTTTGGTGGAATCTGGATTCTCAAATCGGTCTTTGTCTGATTCAAGATTCCTGTTGGGAATCGATGACGTTGCCCCCAAGTTTTATCCAGTTCTGAGTTCGCTCTGAGGGTTGGATTTTGGGTTTGTGCGGATGGGAGCGTCGGGATCTGGCGCGGAGCCTTTGGCTGAGC
>JAIYEB010000397.1 GCA_027487195.1 Hyphomicrobiales bacterium
AGGCCGGTGCGGACTACGTGTTCTTTGGCCATCCCGGACCCGGCGAGACAAAGGGCAATGCTGCTGAGCTTTTGCTTGATCGCGTGATGTGGTGGCAGCCGCTGTTCGAGATCCCGTGCGTTGCACTGGCAACAAGCCTTGACCAGGTCGGTGCGCTGGCCAGCGCTGGCGCTGACTTTGTGGCGCTTGGCGAGGCAGCCCTTGAGGACCCTCGCGGTCTTGTTGCGGTTGTGAGTGAAGCCGAACGCGCACTGGTCGAGGCTCACGGGGCCCAGAAATGAAGTGGCTCCCGGTTGCGCTTTGTCTCATCGCAGCCGTTGGGGTGTGGCCGACCGCATCCGACGCACAGGCACCACAGGCGCCACAGGCGCCACAGGCGCCACAGGCTGCGCCACGCGCACCTGCGCCTGCAACAGGCCAGCGGGCTCAGCCGGCTCAGCCGGCAGCGCCGGTTACGCCAGCCCGCCCGGAGCAACCCGGTGTTTCGGCTGATGGCGATCCCAATGATCCCCTGGTCGCAGCCTTGCGCAATGGCAGCTTCCTGCCAGCCCTGGCGATTGCGCTAGAACGCGCACGCGGAGGCGACGTGATTGCCATGGTCGTTGTCGCCGAGATTTATGCGCGCGGGCTTGGGGTTCAGCAGAATCTGACTGAGGCGGCGAATTGGTTCGAACTTGCAGCCCGCAGGGACCATGCTCCGGCCATGTTCGCACTGGGCATGATGCGCCTCAGGGGCGAAGGCGGCCCGCGTGATCGCCGGCAGGCTGCGGATCTGTTTGACCGGGCTGCGGCAGCAGGTCACCCGGAAGCAGCGTTCAACGCCGCGCTGATCATCGTCGAGGGTGAAGTTCGCACGCGTGATCTGTTCCGCGCTGCCGGACTGTTTCGCCGCGCGGCCGATCTTGGCGTTGCCGATGCCATGTATGCGCTGGCGCAAATGCATCGCGAGGGCCAGGGCGTACCGCGTGATGCAACCCAGACTGTGCGCTGGCTCAAGGCGGGTGCGGAGCGCGGCCTGCCGGAAGCGCAGACAGAGTATGCGATCATGCTGTTTCGCGGGGATGGCGTTCAGGCCAACGAGGCCGAAGCCGCGCGCTGGTTTGAAACCGCTGCACGATCAGGAAGCGCCGTTGCAATGAACCGCCTGGCGAGGCTTCGTCTGGTGGGGCGCGCGGTGGAGCGCGATCCCGTTCTCGCGGCAGGGCTTCACCTCGCGACAAAGCGCGTCGGGATGTCGGACCAGATGCTCGAAGGCGCACTGCAACAGCTCACCCCAGAGCAACGCACCCGAGCCGAAGCAATTTCAGAGGAGTGGACGCCTCTGCAACCCCTCCCCCCGCGTTGACGTCAAGAACGACAGCAAGGATGCCGGGGGATGTGCAGGTCCACACCATGCAATCCATCGCGTTTGAAAGCCTGGCATTCTTGATCGTGGATGATTGTCAGTTCATGGCCTGATGGGCCAAGCCGCCTCAGCGCTGTCTGCGATCAGCTTCAACCGCGCGCAGCGCGGTCTGGCAAGGCGGCGACATTCTGGCGTAGTTCGTGCGAATACAGGCCGCCAGTCGCTCGCGATCTGCGACATGGAGAAAACATTGGCTGATGATGTCGGAGCGACAGACGCGCTGAACCTCCTCTTCCGCAGGCGTGCGCGCAGCGGGTTGAGCCAGAACAGGTGATCCGAGCAGGATCAGCGCTATGACAACGCGAACCATCATGGGCGCTGCCTTAGAGCAGGTTTGATGCTTCTGGAAGCATCCCTGTGCGCCAAGGCCGCGCTTTTCGCATGGTGTTTCGCAAAGTCGGAGTCCGCTTTTGCGCAACATGCTCTGAGCAATCGCCCTGCGGCCCTAAAAACTGCGTGCGGCAAGCCCCTTGACCAGAATGGGACCCGTCGGCCGGCCCGTGGGTGAGCCACCGGCGGGTTCAAGCGTCATCTCGAACAGATGACCAGCCTGCGGCATGCCAAGGCGATTGAGGTCGAGCCTGAGGGTTCGCGCCTGCGACATCAATCCAACAGACACAGGGCCTTGCTCTCGGGACTGCAGCGTCCAGACCTGGATGACACGCTCGCTTGGGACATCGAACACCTGAAGCGGGATCAAGGTTGCCGTTCCATCGGCTGCAATGTTGACAACGGCGGCGGGACGCCCGTCGCCAGTCTCCAGAACAGCCACAAGGACAGGTGCCGCAGGCGCAAGATAAAGGGCCACAGCCAGAACACAGGCGGCCGCGCTGGCAAATCCAGCCGCAAGACGCCAGACAAGCAGACTCTGCACAAACGCCATCAGCCCCGAGCGCTGTATTTGAGCGGGACGCAATGGTGCTGCTGCAATCGAGCGTTCAATCCTTTGAAAGAGCTGGGACGAGGGTGCGATCTCGGGGGCTGTCATATCGAGTTCACTCAAGGTGGCCCGATAACGCGCAACGTCGCTGGCAAAGGCTGCGTCGGTCTCTTCCAGCCGCTCGGCGCGCTCGCGCTCGGCCCCTTCTGCAAGGCCCAAGGCCAAATCCGCCGCGAGCGATGTCTTGTCGATAGCGCTCATTCCATGCACTCCCGGAGGGCCAAAAGGCTACGGCGGATCCACGATTTCAGCGTTCCGAGAGGCATTTTCAGCCGCTCCGCAAGTTCGCCATGCGACAGGCCATCGACGAAAGCGAGGAGCACGGCCTTGCGCCGATCAGGTTCGAGCCCCTCGAGGCAATGTCTGAGGCGGCTTTCATCCGACAGGCGCGCCATCGCGGCTTCCGGGCCCTCGGCAGGACTTTCGCTGTCGAGCGCCTCGAGATCATCCGTGAGTTCGGTCCGCGCTTCGCCACGCAAGATGTTGAGCGAGCGGTGCCGCAGGATCGCGTAAAGCCACGCTCGCCCTTCGCCCCGCACCGCGTCAAAGCTTCCAGCCCTGTTCCAGACCTGCACGAAGGCGTCATGCACGGCCTCCTCCGCAAGCGCGCGGCGCTTGAGGATGCGCATGGCAACGCCAAGCATGCGCGGCGCTTCCTGGGCATAGAGCGCGCTCAGCGCGGGGGTCTCGCCGCGCGCTACGGCGGCAATCAGGATCGAGACGGACTTTGCACTCTCAGCGCTCATCTTTGCCTC
>JAIYEB010000126.1 GCA_027487195.1 Hyphomicrobiales bacterium
ACAGGCTGGACGTCAAGCATGGACGCAATGGCCGCCGACATGTCGGGTGAAGCGTGGATCAGCGCGCGCGGTTTCGCTCGACCAAGCATCGCCGCCGCCAGAACAAGCCTGCGCACAGATGTTTCATGCGCGGATCCGGCAAGGATGCGCGCTCCAGCCGTGGCGTCTCCCCCGCGCCGCAACACACCCTCGCCGCGCGCCGGCGCACCGATGGCTTCAACAAGCGGTGGGGAGCCAATGACGAGGCCTTCTTCAAGAACGGTATCAATGCCCTGAGGGAGCGGGTCGCCCGCGTTAAGCCAGGCTGCACCAGCGCCAAGCGGTACCGGGCCATGGGGCGAGGCTCCGGAAATGTCGTTAGCCACGACGCCGTAGCCGGACATGGCTGCAACTGACGTTGGCGGAATGGCCTCGAGGGCCATCGCATCCGCCCTTTGAACCGCCAGCGTGCGGGCGAGTTGCAGCGCATCATCAAGCGAGGTGAGCCGCAAAAGCTAGCCCGCCTTTTCGACGGTGAAGACCATGACGCCATCAGCGACGGTCTTTTCCCTCAGGATATCGCCGGTCTCGCGCAGCAGGTTCGGGATATCGATTGCTGCCATCGGGTCGGTGCAGGCGACATCAATCACAGATCCTGGTGGCAGCGCCTTCAGGGCCTTGGCCAGTTTCAGTGCTGGAAGAGGGCACTTCAGCCCTTTGAGATCGAGATGTGTGCTGGACATGGCGTTGTTTTGAAGGCTCATCGCTCCAAAGACAAGACACCGCAGCAAAACCCCTCGACGGCGCGCATTCAACGTTGCAGAGTTTGTCATGGCTGGTTTGAGCGACGCAATTGTCTATAAAGATGTTCTGGTGGTTCTTGCGACTGCAGGTGTCACGGTCCCGATCCTGCATCGCTTCAATGTCAACCCGATTGTCGGTTTCCTCGGTGCCGGCGTGGTTGCTGGTCCCTGGGGCCTCGGTGCGCTCGCAACCCATATCCCCGCCCTGCAATGGGTGACGATTTCCAACACCGAGGGCATGAACGGCATTGCCGAGCTTGGCGTTGTGTTCCTGCTGTTCTTGATCGGGCTGGAGCTGTCGCTTGAGCGTCTGAAGTCCATGCGACGCTTGGTGTTCGGCCTTGGGCCGGCACAGCTTGGACTGTCAGCCCTGGCAATTGGGGCCGTCGTCGGCCTGTGGGGTGCGCCGCTGGCCGCAGCCATTGTCGTCGGCATGGCCCTGGCGCTGTCATCCACGGCCATCGTTATCGCGCTTCTCTCGCGGCAGGGGCGCATGGCTTCGCAGACGGGTCGAGCGACGTTTGCAATGCTGCTGTTTGAAGACATTGCCGTGGTGCCCATCCTGTTTGTCGTCGGCGTTCTGGCGACAAAATCGCCGGATGCGTCGCTGACGATGGGTCTTGGCATGGCGCTTGGGCAGGCCATTCTCGCCATTGTCCTCATCATCCTGTTCGGGCGATTTGTGCTGCGCCGGTTGTTTCGGCTGGTTGTTGGTACGGGCGCACAGGAACTGTTCGTTGCGGCCTCGCTTCTTGTGATTCTCGGCACGGGCGTCGTGGCCGCCATAGCCGGCATGTCGATGGCGCTTGGCGCGTTTCTGGCCGGGCTGATGCTCGCGGAAACCGAGTATCGCCGCGCCATCGAGGCCACGATCGAGCCGTTCAAGGGGCTGCTCCTGGGCGTGTTCTTCTTCTCCGTCGGCACCTCGATCGACATTGGCCGGATCCTGGCAGACCCGGTTCTGATCGCGCTGGCAACGGCTGGCCTCCTGATCGCAAAGGCAGCGATTGTCTTCGTGCTCGCCCGGATGTTCTCCATTGGAACGCCGGCAGCGATCGAATCGAGCTTCCTGATGGCGCCCGGCGGCGAATTTGCCTTCGTCGTGCTGGGCGTGGCGCTCGCTGGTGGGGTGATCTCGCCGTCGCTTGGCGCGGCAGCCCTTGCGGTGACGTCGCTTTCCATGCTGCTCCTGCCAACGCTTGCGAGCCTCGGTCGCCGGGTCAGCGTTCGCTATACGGTCACGGTTGCCCCGGAGGTCGCGGCAATTGCGCCTCCGGTGGATGAAGAGGCACGCGCCATCATCGTAGGCTTTGGCCGGGTCGGGCGCCTGGTCGCCGACTGCCTGGTCGAGCACCGCATCCCGCATCTGATCGTTGACAGGCAGGTGCCCCCGGTATCGCGCGGGCGGCGTGAAGGCCGTCCGATCTACTTTGGTGATCCGACACAGGCAGCGTTCCTGCATGCCTGCGGCCTCGAAAAGGCGCGCGCAGTGATCCTGACGATCGATGATCCAAAGGCGATTGACGCCATCATCGTTCTGGTTCGCCAGTTGCGGCCGGACATTCCGGTTGTTGCCCGTGCACGCGACGCCGAGCATGCGCGCCGGCTTTACAGCGAAGGCGTCACGGATGCCGTGCCGGAAACCATTGAGGCCTCGCTCCAGCTCTCGGAGGCTTCGCTCGTTGCGCTTGGTCGACCCATGGGTCTCGTCATTGCGTCCATTCATGAGCGGCGCGATCAGTTCCGGGCAAGCTTTCAGGCCGCTGCCGAAGCTGCTGCGGGCATTCGTGGTGACAGTTCGACCCTGCCAAGCGCACGGGCCATGCGCACAAAGCGACTGCCCGGCGCTTGACAGGGCCCGCTGCACAGGTACGCACCGACATGTCACAGGGTACGATGGTCGACTTGTCCTTGTGAGCGAGCCGCACGCTCGTTAAGGTCCGCCGCGAAACGAGCATTGAAAGCATGGCACGCACCGCAGCCGCTCCAAAGTCCCGGGAAGACAGCGAACTGGGAATTGATCGCCTGATCGCGCTTGCAAGCGCTGATCTCAATCGGGTCAACACGCTGATCCTGTCAAAGACCGGGTCGAACGTCACCATGATCCCGGAGGTTGCGCAGCATCTGATTTCGTCAGGTGGAAAGCGCCTGCGTCCGCTGCTGACAATCGCTGCAGCCCATGCTGCAGGCTACAGCGGCGACCATCACATCGCGCTCGCCGCTGCTGTCGAGTTCATGCATACAGCCACCCTTCTGCACGATGATGTGGTTGATGAATCCGAGCTGCGGCGTGGACGCAAGACCGCCCGCATGGTCTGGGGCAATCAGGCCAGCGTGCTGGTTGGAGATTTCCTGCTTGGCCAGGCCTTCAAGATGATGGTCGACACTGGCTCGCTCGACTGCCTTGCCATTCTTTCGCATGCCGCAACCGTCATCGCCGAAGGCGAGGTCATGCAGCTTGCAGCCTCAAAGAGCCTCCAGACAAATGAAGAGCGCTACATGGCCGTCATCAAGGCCAAGACAGCGGCTTTGTTTGCGGCGGCCTGCGAAGTTGGGCCAGCCCTTGCCGGGCGATCGGCAGACGACCGCGCGGCTCTGGCAAGCTACGGCATGAACCTTGGCATTGCGTTCCAGCTTGTTGATGACGCGCTCGATTATGCAGGTGACGAGGCGTCGCTCGGCAAACGCGTCGGGGACGACTTCCGCGAAGGCAAGATCACGCTGCCGGTCATCCTTGCCTATCGCGCAGGCGATGAGGAAGAGCGCGCCTTCTGGCGGCGCACCATTGAGACCGGCCAGATTGCGGATGGCGATCTCGGTCAGGCGATTGCGCTGTTGCGCCGTCATGGTGCGCTTGATGAGACCATGGCGCG
>JAIYEB010000148.1 GCA_027487195.1 Hyphomicrobiales bacterium
GGCATGGGTGAGGCAAGGTCTGCGGCGTTTGCTGCGGAAGCGCCGAGGCCCAAAACGGCAAGTGCTGCAACGGCTGTTGATGTCTTCGTCATGATCTCTCGGCTCCCTTCGGAGTCCAGCGTCTCGACGCGGCCCCGACTTCTTGAAGGTCGAGGCAGAACATGACAGATAGTGCTTAACAGGCACTTAACCCTAACAATTAACCCTGAAAGAACGTAAAATCGCCATTTATGCGCATGCGGCATGCATCTCACGAAGCAGGCCGGCGCGATGACTTCAGTCTCTTGGCAAGGTCTTAAGCAGCGACCTTCTGCAATGCCTGAACGATGTCGTCGACAACTGTCTCGACCAGATCTCGATCATCGCCTTCGGCCATAACCCGGATCACGGGCTCAGTGCCGGAAGGCCTGATCAGGAGGCGCCCGGTGTTTCCAAGCCGGTCACGCCCTGCGTCGATCGCCTTCTGGACTTCGGCCTTTTCAAGTGGCTTGCCGCCGGCAAACCGGACGTTCTTCAATATCTGTGGGAGAGGGTCGAACCGTCGGCAGACCTCGGACACTGGTCGCTCCAGCCGCTTGACGACTGAAAGCAGCTGCAGGGCCGAGACAAGGCCGTCGCCGGTTGTCGAGAAGTCCGAGAGAATAATGTGGCCTGAAGGCTCTCCACCGACATTGTAGCCATTCTCGCGCATCATCTCGAGGACGTAACGGTCACCGACCTGTGCACGGGCAAGCGTCAATCCGATGCCGGCGAGATGACGCTCTAGCCCGAGGTTCGACATAACGGTCGCCACGATGCCAGGTCCGGCAAGCCGCCCATCTTCCTTCCAGCTCTCGGCGACGACAGCCATCAGCTGATCGCCGTCAACGATCATGCCCTTTTCATCGATGATGATGACGCGATCGGCATCTCCATCGAGCGCAATGCCAATGTCAGCCCGGACCTCGCGCACCTTTTTCGCAAGCGCTTCCGGCTCGGTGGAACCAAACCCGTCATTGATGTTGAAGCCGTTGGGCTTGTCGCCAATCGAAATGACTTCCGCTCCAAGCTCCCAGAGAGCCATGGGCGCAACCTTGTAGCCGGCGCCATTTGCGCAATCGATCACGATGCGCAGCCCATCCAGTTCCAGATTGCGCGGCAGGGTCCTCTTGGCAAACTCGATGTAGCGCGCTTCCGCCCCGTCAATGCGCTTGGCGCGGCCGATATCTGACGACAAGGAGCGATGTTTCGACAGATCGCCGTCCAGCAATGCTTCGATCTCGAGTTCTGTGGCGTCAGAAAGCTTGTACCCGTCCGGCCCGAACAGCTTGATGCCGTTGTCTTCATAGGGGTTGTGAGAGGCTGAAATCATGACACCGAGATCAGCGCGCATGGAGCGGGTCAGCATGGCCACGGCCGGTGTCGGCATGGGGCCGACCAGCAGCACATCCATTCCAACTGACAGGAACCCCGCGGTCATCGCGTTCTCGATCATATATCCCGAGAGCCGCGTGTCCTTTCCGATCAAAACACGATGGCGTTCATTGCCACGCTGGAACAGGGTTCCGGCTGCTGCACCAACCTTCATGGCCAGCTCGGCTGTGAGCTTTGCAGAGTTGACGCGACCGCGGATGCCGTCTGTTCCAAAATATTTGCGCGACATGGGACCTCCTGAAGAGCTCAATCGAGTTCAGCCTATAGCAGGCGTCTTGCGGTGAAGCACGTTTGGCCTGTTCACAACGTTAGCGTCCGCCAGAAGGCCATGGCGTCGGGCGAAACGGAAAACGCCCGGCACACATGGGGCCGGGCGCTCTTCAAGTCTTGAACGTCAGAGACGTCAGTTCTGGGGCTGCGGCGTGTATCCGCCTTCAGCGCCTGGATCGCGCTTCGAGCGCCCAGCTGTCGGAACCGCTGAAACGCGGCTCGCCGGCGGCTCATCGCCCGAATCGCGCACAGGTGGCTTTCCTGCGAGCAAATCCTTGATCTCGTCACCGGACAGGGTCTCATACTCCAGAAGCCCCTTCGCCAGCGTCTCAAGATCGTCCTTCTTGGACGTCAGGATGGCGCGGGCCTCTTCAAGGCCGGCCTCGACGAGACGACGCACTTCCGCATCGATCATCTGGGACGTGGCTTCCGAGACATTCTGCTGCCGGGCGACGGACATGCCGAGGAAAACCTCGTCCTGATTCTCGCCATAGGCAACCGTGCCGAGCTTGTCGGAGAAGCCCCAGCGCGTGACCATCATCCGGGCAAGGCGGGTGGCCTGCTCGATATCCGACTGCGCGCCTGACGTGACCTTGTCCTTGCCAAAAACCAGTTCCTCGGCGATGCGCCCGCCCATCATGATGGCCAGACGCGATGTCATCTGCTCGAAGCTCATCGACAGCTTGTCGCGCTCCGGCAGCTGCATGACCATCCCAAGGGCACGGCCGCGCGGAATGATCGTGGCCTTGTGGACCGGATCTGTCGCAACAACGTTGAAGGCAACAATTGCGTGGCCACCCTCATGGTAGGCAGTCAGTGCCTTTTCCTGATCGGACATGACGAGGGTACGCCGCTCGGCGCCCATCATGATCTTGTCCTTTGAGTCCTCGAAATCGATCATCGTCACGAGGCGCTTGTTGCGACGTGCGGCGGTCAACGCGGCTTCATTGACAAGGTTCATCAAATCCGCGCCGGAAAAGCCCGGTGTGCCGCGTGCAATGGTCTTGAGGTCGACATCGGGTGCGAGGGGCACCTTGCGAACGTGCACTTTGAGAATGCGCTCGCGACCCACGATATCCGGGTTCGGAACCACGACCTGACGGTCGAACCGGCCTGGACGCAGCAAGGCTGGGTCAAGCACATCCGGGCGGTTTGTCGCTGCAATGATAATGATGCCTTCGTTGGCTTCAAAGCCATCCATCTCCACGAGGAGCTGGTTGAGGGTCTGCTCACGCTCATCATTGCCGCCGCCAAGGCCGGCGCCGCGATGGCGACCGACAGCGTCGATTTCGTCGATGAAGATGATGCAAGGCGCATTCTTCTTCGCCTGCTCAAACATGTCGCGCACGCGGCTTGCGCCAACGCCGACGAACATTTCGACAAAGTCCGAGCCGGAGATGGTGAAGAACGGAACATTGGCTTCACCTGCGACCGCACGTGCGATCAAGGTCTTGCCGGTACCGGGCGGGCCAACGAGCAGGAGGCCACGCGGGATACGCCCACCCAGCCGCTGGAACTTCTGCGGGTCACGCAGGAACTCAACGATCTCGAACAGGTCGTCCTTGGCTTCCTCAACGCCGGCCACATCCTCAAATGTCACGCGGCCATGCGCTTCGGTCAGAAGTTTCGCCCGGCTTTTGCCAAAGCCCATGGCCTTGCCACCGGCTCCGCCCTGCATCTGGCGCATCAGGTAGATCCAGACGCCGATCAAAAGGAGCATCGGGAAGGACGACAGGAGCAGCGAGCCGAGAATATTCTCTGATGGCGGGCGCGCCGAGACCACCACACCCTTTTGGAACAGGCGCTGGGCAAGGCCGGGATCTGGCGGCGCAAATGATGTGAAGCTGCGACCATCTGTGAAATGGCCCTGAACTTCCTGGCCGACGATCGTGACATCGCGCACGCGGTTCTGGTCCACCTCAGACAAGAACTGCGAATAGGCGATCTCGCTGCCACCCTGGCGCTGCCCTGGACCCTGAAACAAGGTGAAAAGGGCAACGAGCAGTAGGGCAATGATTACCCAAAGCGCGAAGTTGCGAAAATTCTGATTCATCCCAACTCTCCCTGGCGTCGTGCCGCTTGCGACGAGCAGTGTCGAAAGCCATGCAGACTACCGCCATCTCTTCTCTATGTAGGGTCACTGCTTTGCAATCGCCACTGGCGATCCGTCACAGGGTAAAGGCAGCTCGTCTCACACCCTTAGCACATACGCTGTTGGTGGGCTCACACATTAAAGGATAGCCTTACACCATCCCACACAAGCTTGAGGGATACGACAAACAGCAGCCACAGGATAAGCTTGTAAAAGAACGCAGTGCTGACGCGTTTGACGAGCCAGACGCCTGCGAATGTCGAGAGAATGGCAACGGGCAACAAGGCCGCTGACGTCCAGAGATTTGTCGGCGACAGCTGTCCAAGCAGCCAGAACGGCAGCACCTTGATGACATTCACGTAGGCAAACACCATGGTCATGGTGCCGACGAACAGCTCCTTCGAGAGCCGCTGTGGTACAAGATAGACCTGCAGCGGCGGACCGCCGACGTGGCTGATGAAGCTGGTCAACCCCGATATGGTTCCCCAGAACAATCCCTTTGGCCAACTGGCAGTGGTTGCCTCGCCCCGGTCTTCTCTTTTCACGAGACTTTGAACGGCAAAGATCAGTCCGATCAGGCCAACCATCAATCGGATATGCCCATCCTGCAGCAGTGTTGCAGTGACGTAGCCAAGGACCGTGCCGATCGTCATGGCCGGGATCAGGATCTTCAGATTGACACCGTCCCAATGTCTGCGCCACGCCCAGACCGAGATGACGTCCATCGCGAGCAGGATCGGCAACATGATCCCGGCGGCCTGGATTGGGGAAATGACGAGGGCGAGCAGCGGAAGCGCCAGAAGTGTGAACGAGCCACCAAAGCCGCCTTTGGCAAGGCCGGTGAGCATGACTGCAGGAATCGCGGCAGCATAGAACAGGGGGTCGGTGATCATCATGGGCTGTCCAAAGCTCATGCACGCTGAGGCAATAGCCAGTCAACGGCGCTCAGTGCCCAAGTTCCACGCAATGTCCTGAGGCTTGCGCGCGGTCGGGCGTAAGAATTGGTCGCCAGCCCGCCTCTGGCAGCAAGAACACTGCGACTTTGCGCCTAGTCCAGAAAACTAAGGGGTCTTGGGTTGACGGAGTTTTCGCATTGCACCATATTGTTGCAATGCGGCATGGCTTTGGTCGTGCTGCTGCCCTCCTTGGGCGTTTCCTCCCTAGACTCAGGGCCGGTCGCAAGACCGGCCCCTTTTCTTTTCGGGCATGTGTAAACCCGAAATCATGGTTAACACAGTCGTAACGGCTGGTTTGCTATGATTGATGTCATGACAGACAGCGCACCGCTTCCCGCCAAAACCCTCCTGCCAGACTATTCAGAAGCTCGCGCCGCCTATACGCGCGGTGATTATCTGACTGCGGCACGGATTGTCTCAGCGCATCTCAAGGCGGGCGCAACCGGCGTCGAGGTCAAGACAGATCTCGCCTTGTCGATGGAAAAACTTGGCAAGCTCGATCTCGCCGAGGGGCTTTTGCGCGAAGCGATCAGCACGGGCAAGGCGGGAGCGCGTTCGGCGCGCGCGCTTGCACGCATCCTTGGAGATACCGGCCGACCGGAAGCTGCGCTGGATATCCTTGCACAGTTGCGCAAGGCGGGCATCGACGAAACCTACCTCGCCCATCCGCTTTATGACCTGATTGCAGACCAGGGTGATCTGGTCCGGGCAGAAGCCATTGCCGACAGGGCGATTGCGGCGGGTACAAAAGATCCCGGCGCGCGGTTTGATCGCGGTCGGTTCCGTTTGAAGCAGGGCAAGTATGCCGAAGGCTTCGAGGACTATGAAGCGCGATGGGACGTTCGTCCCTACACCCGTCGCCACACCGATGTCCCGGCCTGGGATGGAACCCGTCTTGGCCGCAAGACATTGCTGATCCATGACGAGCAGGGCTTTGGGGACACGCTCCAGTTCCTGCGCTTTATTCCGCTCATCAAGCCAAAGTTCGCAGGACGGATCGTTCTTGAGGTGCGCGAAAACCTGCTGGCCTTTGCACGCTCGATCAAAGGCCTCGATCAGATCATTGTCAGGGACGGCGATCGCGGAAATGTGGATTTCCAGATCCCGATCATGTCATTGCCCTACAGGCTTGGAACGACACTTGAAACGCTTCCGAGCGCCTGCCCCTACATCACGGTTCCGGGCAAGGCTTTCAAGCTGCCGCAAGCGAACCCGGGGAGCTTCAACGTCGGTCTGGTCTGGGCGGGAAAGCCAACGAATCAAAATGATCGCAACCGCTCCATGCGCTTTGCCGATCTCGTTCCCCTGCTCGATATTCCCGGAACGACGTTCTATTCGCTTCAAAACGGAGTGGCTGCTGCCGAGCGTCTGGCTCATCCGCGTGGATCCAGCGTCATCGATCTTGAGCCCATGACCGGGCCCTTCACCGATGCCGCACGCGCCATGCAGGCGCTCGATCTCATTGTGACGGTTGACACTGGCTATGCGCATCTCGCGGGCGCGCTTGGGCGTGCAACCATCGTGATGCTCGGGCACAGGACAGACTGGCGCTGGCTGGACAAGCGCAGCGATAGCCCCTGGTACCCGTCCATGACCCTCGTGCGCCAGACCGAGCGCAACCAGTGGTCGAGCGTGGTGGCGCAGATTGCAAGCATGATCAGCGCGTTGACGCAGGATTTGCGCAAAACCGCATAGGCACCGGCGAGACCAGGCCAAAGACCTCGTCGCTCAAACACCAAGGACGCACGGGATCGGGCATTGCCGCCGAGCCCGGAGCGCCTCTGTGGGCACCGGCATGCCGTACGCCGTGATGGGCAGGTTCACACGCCCGTCGCAGCGCCCAAACCGTGGGCGCTTGAACGAACGATCCCGCAGCAAAGCCAAACCATTGGCTCGCGCGCCGCAAACAGCGCGCAAACCAACGGGTGGCACTGCAAGCAAGGCTGCCTGGCAAGGCTGATCCGAGCCGTCATGCCAAAGGGAACGATCCCCGACACAACAGTCAGGCCAAGAAGGTCGCCTAGCTCCGCATTAAGTGCAGCGTACGGCCTGAACCGCGCGCAACACACCTAGTGGCGGGTTGCGGTCCCATCAAACTTGGCAATCTCGTCCTTCAGACGGAGCTTCTTGCGCTTGAGCTTGTTGATTTCTGTGTCATCGGCACTTGGGTGGTTCAATGCGGCCTCGAGCTCACGTTCGAGCATTTCGTGGCGGCGCTTCAGTTCGGCGATATGCGCGTTGAGCGGCATGCCGACACTCCTGTGTTGGATTGAACACGACGCAATGAGTCTGACATGACGGGTCCCTGCTGTCGACAAGACTTCCGACATATAAGGTTCACAAACCGTAACGAGGTCGTTTTGGTTGGTGATCTTGTCGCGTTCCAATGCGCGGGCTACCGAAGGGAAAAGGGAGACGATCATGGCCTATGAGACCATCCTGGCAGCCGTTCACGGCAATGTCGGATTGATTACGCTGAACCGCCCCAAGGCGCTGAATGCGCTCAACTCAGAGCTTATTGGCGAGATCAGCGCCGCGCTTGCCGGTTTTGAAGCTGACAAGACCATCGGCGCAATTGTGATCACAGGATCGGAAAAGGCCTTCGCTGCGGGCGCCGACATCAAGGAGATGGCGAACCAGAGCTATGTCGAGGCCTACATGAACGATTTCATCAGTTCATGGGACGGGGTTGCGCGAACGCGCAAACCGATCATCGCGGCTGTTGCGGGATTTGCGCTTGGTGGGGGCTGCGAACTCGCAATGATGTGCGATTTCATCATTGCCGCCGACACAGCGCGATTCGGTCAGCCGGAGATCAATCTTGGCGTGATGCCGGGCGCCGGCGGCACCCAGCGCCTGCCGCGCTATATCGGCAAGGCCAAGGCCATGGATCTGTGTCTGACAGGCCGGATGATGGATGCTGCGGAGGCTGAGCGGTGTGGTCTTGTCTCGCGCGTGGTTCCAGCCGCAGACCTGCTCGACGAAGCGCTCAAGGCAGCCGCAACGATTGCGTCGAAATCACTGATCATTGCCATGATGACGAAGGAATCGGTCAATCGGGCCTTTGAAACGTCGCTTGGCGAGGGCATCCGTTTCGAGCGCCGGCTGTTTCACTCCATGTTTGCGACCGCAGATCAGAAGGAAGGCATGGCAGCCTTTGTCGAGAAGCGACCTGCAAAGTTCGAGAACCGTTGACACCTTGCTCTGTCACAGCTAATGACGCCCCCTCTTGCGGGGGCTCGTCCCGCCGCGCTCGCGTCTCGGCTTATGGCCAGACCATAACACGGATCAGGACATGGCCAACACGTCATCGGCCAAGAAGATGGTGCGCAAGATTGCGCGCCGGACCGAGGTCAATAAAGCCCGCCGCTCGCGCATGCGCACCATGGTGCGTAACGTTGAGGAAGCGATTGCTTCCGGCAACGCGTCGGCAGCTGCAGCAGCGCTCACGATTGCTGAGCCGGAAATGATGCGCGCTGCCCAGAAGGGTATCGTTCACAAGTCGACCATGTCGCGTAAGGTCTCGCGTCTGGCCAAGCGTGTTCGGGCTCTCCCTGCCTAAGCTTCGAGTGCCAGCACGAGAGTTAAAAGAGCCCGGCCCAAAAGGCCGGGTTTTTTGTTGGCTGGCTCCAGCTCATGGGCTCAAGATGCCCTCATGAGTGGCTTTCCCAAGTGCTCTTTGAGCGGGCGTCGAGCCGACGATTATGGCAAATTGATACAATCAAACGCTTGCCGGGGTGCACAGAAATCATTGTTTGTTAACAAAGAGTTAACTCATAGTCGTGTTTGTGACCATGTGCGGGTAGCCCTCAGAACGCTGTCAAGCCGTCTTGGAAAAAATATTTCCAGCGCGCTTCCTTCAAAAGTCAAAGGCCCTGTGGGAAATCCAAAACGCCAAGCAACTCAGACGCTTGTCGATGACTGAAGAATTGCCCGCACCATGCTCGCTCCAATGCGACCATTGGGGTCCTGACCAACGGGGCGAATCGAGCATTGCATCGCGAAGGGCTCCTCCCTAGGTTCCGGTCATCGGGTTGCGGCGGCGGTGACAAAAGCGAACCGGTCGATTGAGAGTTGCGTGTTGAGTATGAGTGTTCTGTGTCGGGCGTTCTCCCGTCGTTGAAGCTGATACACCTGCGTGTTTGAAATCGAGCCGGGTGCGTGTCGACGAAGTTCTGCTGCCTGTCTGTAGGCCAAACAATTCAGATCAGTATCATGAGACTGTGCGTCTTCGGATAGCGCGGCGGGTGGGTTTTATGTCGGGCGGATGTAGGAGTGTGACCTTCGGGTCATGTGAGATTGGAGTGCCGGCGCAGGAGGCCTCGGGCCAATCCTGCGGAGACCATGGTGGCAGTTCGTTGCCATCTCGTGCCTCACTGCAACGTGCAGTTCTTCAAGTGCCGGCGTCCCTCCAGGAGTAATTTCAAATGTCTTCCGATCATTTTGACGCTGGCCCCCAAACGGACAGCGGCGGAGAAACTGCGCGCTTTTCACCGGTCCCCGGTTCCTTTGATGGTGGCGCTGAATCTCTTCGCCTTACCTGGGAGCAGGTGCGGGCTGGGTTGCGCTCCGAACTAGGCCAACAGGTCTATGAGAGCTGGTTTGCCCGGATGGACGTTCAGTCTGTCGCGGATGGCGCCGTCCATCTGTCTGTGCCCACGCGCTTCCTGAAGCAGTGGATCCAGATGAACTATCGTGAGCGGCTAGTGCACCACTGGGGTCTTGTGCTGGCGGATGTCCGCCGCATTGAGCTCAGCGTGCGTGGCTCAAGCGCTCCGTCATCCCAGACGGACAAGGCTCACGCTCCGGCGCGGCCTGCGGCCCGGCCAGCGGCGATGACGGGTCTTGCCCAGCCTTCAAGCTCCTACGTGTATGTCGAGAGCGAACCGGGCAACCCCGGCGCTGGCCCGCGTCCTGTGAGCGATGATGGTCTTGGCTCGCCGATCGATCGGCGCATGACGTTTGCCTCATTCGTGACAGGGCGCTCGAACGCTGTTGCCCATGCCTCTGCTATGAACGTCGCAAACGCAGGCGCTCATGATCCGGTCGCCTTCAATCCGCTGTTTGTTCATGCCCAGGTTGGGCATGGCAAGACGCACCTGCTCCACGCCATTGCGCACCGTGCGCGTGAGAATGGACGCCGGGTGGTGTATCTGACCGCCGAAAAGTTCATGTACGGCTTTGTCCAGGCGCTGAAGACCGGTGGAGCCATCGCGTTCAAGGAGCAGATCCGCGGCATCGAACTGCTGATGATCGATGATGTGCAGTTTCTGCAGGGCCAAAAGCTTCAGGCCGAATTCAGCCACACGCTGAATGCGTTGCTCGATGGTTCGCGGCAGGTCGTGATTGCATGTGATCGCGCGCCCTGCGACCTTGAGACCCTTGATGAGCGGCTGCGCTCGCGCCTGTCCGGCGGACTTGTGGTCGAAATCAATGCGCCTGATCAGGACATGCGCGAGCGCATTCTTCGCGGCAAGCTCGAGGCTGCGCGTGAGCGCTATCCAAACCTTGTGGTTCCCGAAGCCGTGGTGTCGTTCGTGGCTCATGCGGTTGCGACAAACGGGCGCGATCTCGATGGCGCGCTGAACCGGCTTGTTGCGCACAACCAGTTCTCAGGCGGTGTCCTGTCGGTTGATATGGCCGAGGACCTTTTGAAGGACATGGTCCGGGTGCGCGAACCAAAGCGCGTCAAGATCGAGGAAATCCAGCGCATCTGCGCGCGCCACTACACGGTCTCACGCCAGGATCTCCTGTCGAGCCGGCGCACGCGCAATGTCGTGATGCCGCGCCAGATCGCCATGTATCTTTCGAAAACGCTGACACTCAGATCTCTTCCGGAGATTGGTCGGCGATTCGGCGGGCGTGATCACACGACAGTTCTGCACGCCGTTCGAAAGATCGAGGAGCTGCTGAAAACCGAGGTTCAGCTCGCTCAGGATATCGAGTTGATCAAGCGTCTGCTCCTTGATGCCTGACAATGGTGGAGGAAACGGCCGCATCGAGGGCTCAACCCTTGCGAAGCGCGGCCATTTTCGCCACAGTCCGCGCCCCGAAACGCCGCGTCCGCAGCCCCTGCGGTAGCACTTCGAGACACGGGTTTATCCATGCGCTTGACACTGGAGCGGTCCGCCCTCCTCAAATCACTGTCCCATGTCCACCGCGTTGTTGAGCGGCGGAACACCATTCCGATCTTGTCGAACGTGCTCCTGCGCGCGTCGAACGGTCGTCTGGAGCTCAAGGGCACTGATCTCGAAATTGAAATGGTCGAGAGCATCCCGGCCGAAGTCGCGACCCCCGGTGCCACAACGGTTCCGGCGCACCTGTTCTACGACATCGTGCGAAAGCTCCCGGATGGCGCACAGATCTCGCTCGATCTTGGCCCCGATCAGGCGGCGATGCGCCTGACGGCCGGGCGCTCGCGCTTTCAGCTCCAGGTTCTTCCACAGGAGGACTATCCGGATCTGTCTGCAGGCGATTTCCCGACCCGCTTCATGATTGGAACGCTTGAGCTCAAGAAGCTGATCGACAAGACGCAGTTCGCGATCTCGACCGAGGAAACCCGCTACTATCTCAACGGCATCTATCTGCATGCTGTCGACAGCACCGGCCCCATGCTGCGTGCTGTTGCAACCGACGGCCACCGCCTTGCGCAATCTCAGCTGAAATTGCCTGAGGGCGCGGCGGGCATGCCGGGTGTGATTGTGCCTCGCAAGACCGTCGGCGAAATCTTGCGGCTCTTGGATGATGCCTCTGAGGAGGTTGAGGTTGAGCTTTCGAACGCCAAGATCCGTTTCCGGACCGGGGGTGTGGTCCTCACATCGAAGCTGATCGACGGCACTTTCCCTGATTATGGCCGCGTGATCCCGACGGGCAATGACAAGACGCTTGAGATCGACCGCGCCTCGTTTGCCGCAGCCGTTGATCGCGTCTCGACCATCTCGTCAGAGCGTGGGCGCGCCGTGAAGCTCTCGCTCAGCGATGGCAAGCTGGTGCTGACGGTGACAAATCCGGATTCAGGCACAGCAACGGAAGAGGTTGAGGCAGACTATTCGGCTGAGCCCATGGATATCGGGTTCAACTCACGCTACCTCCTCGAAATCGCCTCGCAACTGTCCTCCGGAACGGCGCTGTTTCGCCTGGCCGATCCCGGCGCGCCGACGCTCATTCTCGATAAGGGTGATGAGGCAGCGCTCTATGTGCTCATGCCCATGCGGGTGTGAGCGAGCCGGCAATGCTTGAGTTTGCGGAAGAGGGCCATGCGCTTGTCCGGCGCGTGTGTCTGAAGCGCGTTCAGCTGACGCATTTTCGAAACTATGCCAGCGCAACCGTCGTCCTTGATGGGCGCACGGTTGTACTTACCGGTGCCAATGGGGCCGGCAAAACCAACCTGCTTGAGGCCGTCTCGCTGCTTGCGCCTGGCCGTG
The DNA here is from genome assembly GCA_027487195.1 of Hyphomicrobiales bacterium. GTDB lineage: Bacteria > Pseudomonadota > Alphaproteobacteria > Rhizobiales > UBA4765 > JAIYEB01. The sequence continues at coordinate 12,156 of JAIYEB010000148.1, forward strand.
GCCTCAGGCGCGCAACGCATGAAGACCTCGCCAATGCCCACGGGCCCGGGACCTGGGCCATTTCCGCGCGGCTGGATACGGGCGATGGCGATGTCGATCTTGGCACGGGCATTCTGGAACCTGCCGGCAGCGAGGAAGCCGGCGCGCGCACGGTGCGTATTGATGGGACGACGAAGCGATCCACCACGGCCCTTGGCGAACATCTCGCGGTCAGTTGGCTGACCCCGGATCTTGATGGGCTGTTTCGTGGGCCGGCTGGTGAACGGCGCCGCTTCCTTGATAGGTTCGTGACGGCGCTGGATCCTGGCCATTCCGCGCGCGTTTCAGGACTGGAGCGGCTGTTGCGCTCGCGAAATCGTCTCCTTGAGGATAACGCCGATCCTCTGTGGCTTGACGCAACCGAGCGCGAACTGGCCGAGACGGCGGTGGCCGTTGCCGCCGGACGCCTTGCGCTGGTCGAGCGTCTTGCCGGCTCGATTGCCGCCCATCATGACGAGGGCTCGCCGTTCCCTGATGCCCGCGTCCAGCTTGAAGGCGCGTTTGAGGCCCGGATGGCGGACGTTCCCGCAAGTCTTGTGGAGGATGAGTATCGCGCAATGCTGCGTGAGCAGCGCCCGCGCGATGCGGCTGCGGGGCGCACCTTGTCCGGCCCGCACACCTGCGATCTTCTGGTTCGCCACGGGCCGAAAGACGCACCTGCCGAGCGCTGCTCGACGGGTGAACAAAAGGCGCTGCTGGTCGGGCTTGTGCTGGCCCATGCAAGGCTTGTCAGCGAAGTGCGGGGCGCAACCCCGATCCTCCTGCTTGATGAGATTGCCGCCCATCTCGATGCGATCCGCCGCGCAGGGCTGGTTGAGGCGATCGAACGGCTTGGTGCCCAGGCCTTCTTAACCGGGACAGATGAGGCTATGTTTGCAGCGCTTGCTGGCAGGGCCCAATTTTTTCAGGTCTCCAACGGCGGCCTCAGGCTAACCGGCGAACTCTAGGATCTGATATGGACATCGCAGCGCTGCTTCTGTTTGCCGGGATCTATGCCGTGGCAGTTGCCTCGCCGGGGCCTGGCATTGCAGCAATCGTTGCGCGCGGTCTTGCGCAGGGCTCACGCGGATCAATACCCTTCATCGCAGGTTTTGTTGTTGGCGATCTTGTCTGGTTTGCAGTGGCCGCGACAGGTCTTGCTATCGTCGCCCAGACCTTCACGGTCCTGTTCACTGTGATCAAGTATGCGGGTTGCGCCTATCTGCTCTATCTCGCCTACAAGATCTGGACGGCTCCGGTTCGCACCATCGGCATGCCGGAGGAGGAGGTGGGCAAGTCCAGCGCCATACAGGCTTTTCTTGGCAGCTTTGCGCTGACCCTCGGCAATCCGAAGGTTGCGGTCTTCTTCCTGTCGGTCATGCCCCTTGTCGTTGATATGGCAACGATTTCGCCCCTTATCTTCGTCGAGCTTGCGCTGGTCATCGCGCTTGTCATCACCCCGGTCCTGTCAGCCTATGCGTTGCTGGCGGTTCATGCGCGGCGGTTGTTTCGCTCTGAAAAGGCGCTGAGAAACGTCAATCGGACAACTGCTGTCACCATGGCGGGTGTCGCTGTCGCGATTGCCACGCGCTGAGGCAAAAAGCGGCTGATTCGCAGGTTTTGGCGGCAGGTTTGCGAAACCTGTTCCAAGGCCGCGAAATGGCCATGAAGTCCCGGCATAGCATATTGATATCTCATGGGATTTTCAGGACCTTGCGCACGCGCGTGAGGCATGATCCATGGGGCTTGGTCAGGTGCAGGCGCTATGGCGTTCAAGCCTGACGGGGGAGATCTCTGAAATGGACGAACAGGACCGCATCACCGAGGACGCCGACTATGGTGCTTCATCGATCAAGGTGCTCAAGGGCCTTGATGCGGTGCGCAAGCGCCCTGGCATGTA
>JAIYEB010000348.1 GCA_027487195.1 Hyphomicrobiales bacterium
CAGAACTCGCCGGCCTTCGGCCACATGGCTCAGCGCCTGCGCTCGGCCGTTGACAGCCTTGATCGCTCGACCGACTGGATGCTGCTCAACGCCACGCGAAACCCCGCCGAGGCGCTTGCGGGCGCCTCGCCCTATCTGCGGCTGTTTGCCATGGCGTCAGGTGGTGCCAACCTTGCCGATGAAGCGCTGGCCGCGCACGCGCTTGGCCTCTCAGGCGACAGCGACCCGGATCTGGCGCGGCGCATCCTGCGCGCGCGCTTTTTTGCAGAAAATGTCGCGATGTCAGCGCCTGGCCTTGAATCCTCGATTGTCGAAGGTGCAGGCTCGATCACTGACGCCGATCTCGTTGCAGCCCTTTGAGGACGTGCCATGACTGATCATATTTCGACCGACCATGTCTCCTATGCCGTGTCTTCGGGCGTTGCGACGCTCAGAATGAACCGGGCTGACAAGAAGAACGCGCTGACGCAGGGCATGTACACAGCCATGACCAGCGCTCTTGCCTCGGCAGGCCAGGATGAGGGCGTTCGCGCTGTTGCGATCCTTGGCGTGCCTGGCGTGTTCTGCGCCGGCAATGACATCCAGGATTTCATTGCCATGATCTCGCGCGGGCAAGGCATCGAGGGGCCGGTGCTTGAGTTTCTCCGCGCAATCATCCCCTTTGAAAAGCCGCTGGTTGCGGGCGTTGATGGCGCTGCCGTCGGCATTGGCACAACCATGCTGATGCATTGCGACTATGTCGTTGCCTCCGAGCGGGCGATGTTTGCAACCCCGTTCGTTGATCTCGGGATTGTTCCGGAAGCCGCATCTTCGCTGGTTGGCCCGCGGATCATGGGCCATCCACGCGCGTTCGAGCTTCTGGCCATGGGCAGACGCTGGAATGCCGAGCGCGCCGAAAGTGCGGGATTGATCAACGAGATCACAACTGCCGAAAACCTTGAGGCGCGCACGCTTGAGGTTGCAGCAGAAATCGCAGCCAAGCCCGCAGGCGCCATGCGCGAGTCGCGCGCGCTTATTCGCGGCGATGTTTCACAGACGATGAAGCGCATGAATGAAGAGGCGCTGCTGTTTCGAAAGCGCCTCGAAAGCACAGAAGCCCAGGCCGCCTTCATGGCCTTCATGTCAAAGAAGAAGTGAGCCCTCCCATGTCGCTTGCCGGAAAAACCCTTTTCATCTCGGGCGCGTCGCGCGGCATCGGCGCTGCGATTGCGCTGAAGGCAGCGCGCGATGGCGCGAATGTTGCCGTCGTTGCCAAGACGGCGGAACCGCACCCCAAGCTCCCTGGAACGATCTTCACCGTTGCCAAGGAGATCGAGGAGGCAGGTGGCAAGGCGCTGCCAATCATGTGCGACATCCGCGATGAGGCCGCCGTCGACAAGGCGGTTGCGGAGACTGTCGCGCGCTTTGGCGGGATCGACATCTGCGTGAACAACGCCTCTGCCATCCAGCTCACGCCAACGCCTTTGACCGACCCGAAGAAGTTCGACCTGATGTTCGGGATCAACACGCGCGGCACGTTTGTCGTGACACGTGCGTGCCTGCCGCATCTGGCAAAGGCTGCGAACCCGCATGTCATCATGCTGTCCCCGCCGCTCGACATGCACCCGAAATGGTTTGCAGGCCACACGGCCTACACCATCGCAAAATACGGCATGTCCATGTGCGTCCTTGGATTTGCCGCCGAGTTCGCTTCGCAGGGCATTGCGGTCAATGCGCTGTGGCCAAGGACCACGATTGCAACGTCAGCCGTGAAATTCGTGATTGGCGATCAATTGATGGCCATGTCGCGTACGCCCGAGATTTTGGCAGATGCCGCCTATCGCGTGTTCAACAAGCCCTCACGCAGCTTCACGGGCCAGTTCCTGATCGATGACAGCTTCCTTGTCAGCGAAGGTGTGACACCAGCCGAGATTGACGCCTATCGTGTTGATCCGTCACGCGATCTCGCGCCGGACTTCTTCGTTCCGGACAACCAGCCGCCGCCGCCGGGCGTCAGCCTGAAGAAGATGGCTTGACCAACCCAGCTCCTCGACGGACAACCGCGGCATGACGACACTCTATGTCACTCATGCTGCGTTCCTCGAGCATCTGACACCCGCAGGCCACCCCGAACGGCCTGATCGTCTGCGCGCCATTGCAAAGCGCATGGCAGACCCGGTGTTTGCTTCGCTCGAACGCGTGGATGCGCCGCTTGCCCCGATTGAAACGGCGCTGCTGGCCCATGACGAGGACTATGTTCAGGCGCTGGCGGAGGTTGCGCCACACGAGGGCCGTGTCCAGATCGACGCCGACACGTCGATGTCACCTGGCTCCATGGAAGCGATCCTGCGCGCGCTCGGCGGCGCGCTGCACGCAACCGACCGCGTCATGCGGCGCGAGGTTGCCAACGCATTTCTTGCGGCCCGCCCGCCCGGCCATCACGCCGAGAGCCGCAAGGCAATGGGGTTTTGTTTCTTCAACACGGCCGCCATTGCTGCCAGATATGCGCAGAAGGCGCATGGCGCTGTGCGTGTCGCGATCATCGATTGGGACGTGCACCACGGGAATGGCACGCAGGAAATCGTCTGGAAGGATCCATCCATCCTCTACGCCTCGACCCACCAGATGCCGCTTTATCCCGGCACTGGCGACCCATCTGAAACGGGCGCTGGCAATGTCTTCAATGTGGCGCTGGAAGACGGCGATGGCGGGCCACAGTTCCGGGCGGCCTTTGAAGGCACAATCATCCCGGCACTGGACAGGTTCAAACCGGATTTCGTGATCATTTCGGCTGGCTTTGACGCCCATTGCCGCGATCCGCTCGGAGGTCTGAGGCTTGATGAGGCCGACTTCGTCTGGGCGACCGAAGCCTTGATGGGCGTTGCAGATCGCCATGCGGGCGGGCGGCTCCTGTCAATTCTTGAGGGCGGCTATGACCTTGAGGGATTGTCAGGATCGGTGGCAGCCCATGTTGCCCGCCTGATGCTAGCCTGATTTCCGCGGACGGCGTCTGATTGCGGACCTCGTCCATGCCGCAGGCTTGACCATGATCGCTGTCATCTCGCGCCACAACCTGCTGGCATCCCTTGAAAACGAACTCGGAGGGCCTGCGCCAGATGCGCTGCGGGGCTGAGTTGCACCGAAGGCGATTGCAGCCGCACCCCCTGCTCCACTAGCTTGACCCCTCCTTCAACGCGGGAAGCCAATATGCCCCATCTCTTTGCCCCTACACTGACCACGCTGCCCGTGGTTGGCCATGCTGAAACGTTTCCGGCGCGCCGCGTCTACTGCGTGGGCCGAAACTATGCAGCCCATGCCCGTGAATTCGGCAACGATGATCGCGATCCTCCCTTCTTCTTCCTGAAGCCAACGGATTCGCTGCAGGCCATCCCCATGGGAGCGCTCACCGAGCACCCCTACCCGCAGGGAACATCGAACTATCATTTCGAGATCGAACTCGTGGCGGCGCTTGGTCGCGGCGGAAAGAACATCCCGGTTGCCACCGCGCTCGACCATGTCTTTGGCTATGCCGTGGGGCTCGACATGACCCGGCGCGACCTGCAGCGGCAGTTTGCCGACCAGAAGAAGCCCTGGACGCTCGGCAAGTGCGCCGACCACTCAGCACCCATTGGCCCCATCCATCCCGCGTCGAGCGTGGGTCATCCGACCGACGGGTTCATACGCCTCGCCGTCAACGGGGAGATGAAACAGGATGCGCGCCTGTCCGCCATGACCTGGTCTGTTGCCGAACAGATTGCCCATCTCTCGGGCTTCTTTGAACTGTTCCCAGGTGATTTGATCTTCTCCGGCACGCCCGAAGGTGTCGGGCCCGTTGTGGCGGGTGACATCATGGAGGGCGCGGTCGAGGGACTTGGCGCAATCCGTCTGAAGGTGGTGTGATGACATTTTTTCCGCGGCGCTGGTGGGCCGAAATGACCACCAAGGAGTTTCGCGATCTCGATCCAAGGACGATTGCGATCCTGCCAGTGGCCGCCGTGGAACAGCATGGTCCGCATTTGCCGGTGATGGTTGATGCGCGCATCAACCGCGGTGTGCATGAACGCATTGTTGAACTGTTGCCGGCCGATCTTCCGGTCACGGTTCTTCCCATGCTTCCGGTTGGAAAGAGCGTCGAGCACGTCAATTATCCAGGGACGCTGACCACGACGGCCACAACGCTTCAGGCCCTGTGGACCGACGTTGGCCTTTCGGTTGCGCGGGCTGGCGTGCAGAAGCTCGTCATCCTGAACTCCCATGGCGGCCAGCCCCAGGTCATGGAGATCGTCGCGCGCGAGCTTCGCCTCCGGGCCGGAATGTTCGTCGTCGGCCTGTCCTGGTGGGGTGTCGGCAAGCCCGAGGGCCTGTTCCCCAAGGCGGAGTTTGTCCATGGCATTCATGGCGGGTCCTCAGAGACATCCATCATGATGCATCTGGAGCCTGGCCTCGTGAACGAAGCCGAGCGCGCCGACTTTGCCTCCGCCACCATCGCCATGGAGGCCGAATACAAGCATCTGCATGCGGAAGGGTTTGGCGTCGGGTTTGGCTGGATCACGGAGGATCTCCATCCCTCCGGTGCGCTTGGCAATGCGCTTGATGCGGATGCGAAGCGCGGCAAGCTTCTGGTCGACCATGCTGCGAACGGCATCATTGATCTCCTGAAGGACATGCACGCCTTCACGCCGCCCTTTGCGCTGAAAAAGCCGGGCTATCCGGGGTGAAGCCGGCCCTGCTGCCTGTCGCTGACCCTGTCACTCGGTCGCGTCAGACGCGGGATGGTCTGCGGCTTGATGCCAGCATCTGGCGACCCGTTGGACCCGGGTCCTGGCCGGTTCTGCTGATACGGCAGGCCTATGGCCGGGCGATTGCGTCTTCTGTGGTCCTGGCGCATCCCTCCTGGTATGCGGCCCATGGCTACATCGTCATGGTCGAGGATGTGCGCGGCACGGGCACATCGGAAGGGCGCTTTGCCTTTCTTGGCGATGATCTTGAGGATGGCCCCGGCGCGCTCGACGTTGCTGCCAATCTTGACGGCTCAACGGGGAAAGTCGGCCTCTACGGCTTCTCCTATCAGGGGATCAACCCGTTCCTGACGCTGGCGGGGGCACGAAAGCGCGGTGGCACGCTGCCTGGTGCGATCGTGACCTCCATGGCGAGCTGGAGTGTTCGTGATCACCTGATCTGGGAAGGCGGCGCGATCAGGCTTCAGCTGATGAACCTGGCGCTGCAGTATGCCGTGACGCAGGCCGAGCGCGCGGGCGATGTTGCAGCGTTTACCGCTCTTCGTGCGGCAGCACAGGCCATGCCGCTTTCCGAAGAGTACAGCACGCAACCATCGGTTCTGGCCCGGTTTGGGCACTACGCGCCATGGGCCGATTGGCTCAACGACGATCCAGCCTACTGGGCCGAACGCTCGCCTTGCGATCAATTGAGCGAGATCGGCGTTGCGACCCTGGTGATCGGTGGACAAATGGATGCGCTTGTCGACGGGTCCAGCGCCTGCTGGGCACAGCTCAGCCGTGAGCCTGCAACGCCGTCGCGACTTGTCCTCGGGCCCTGGGGGCATATTCCCTGGGGGCGGCGCGCGGGGTCTGACCTTGGCCAGGCCGCTGCATACGACTGCGACGCGGCAAGCGTGCGGTGGTTCGACCAGCACCTCAAAGGCATGCCGCAGGCGGAGGAGCCTGGGATTGAAGCGTTTGATCTTGGCACTCGGTCGTGGCGCTCCCTTGCGGACATGCCAGGCAAACAGACAAGGACATGGTACCTGAGCAGCGACGGGCTCGCAGGCACCCGGTCCGACCGCGGCGCGCTCGCACCCGAGCCCATGCAAACGCAGACGGATGTGATCGTCCACGACCCCTGGCGCCCTGTACCCGCGCTTGGCGGTCATCTCTCAGGTGGGCTTGTCGAGCGTGGCCATCTCGATGAGCGTACAGACGTCGCGGTCTACACCAGCCAACCCCTTGATGGGACAACCACCATTGCCGGTCCGCCACACATCGTCCTGCAAGCGCAATCGGATGCCGCAAGCTTTGATCTTGCCGTGACGCTGTCGCTGGTCTCGCCAGACGGCGCGAGCGTCGTGTCGCTCTCGACGGGTTTTTGCCGTGTGCGCCCCGGTGATGCCGGACCCTATGCCATTGCCCTGCGGCCGCTTTGCGTGACGCCAGCCCGCGGCATGCGTCTCAGGGTGTCAATCGCCGGTGCAGCCTGGCCCGCCTTTACAGTGAACCCGGGCACAGGCGCGCCGGACAGCTCGCATCGATTGTTTGATGCGCGTCCCATCACCATCAAGATCCATTGCGATGGCGTGAGCCGGATCACGTTGCCGACTTCCGCATAGGTTTGCGTTGCGAAAACCGCACAGGCCAAAGCAAAACGAGAGCGCACTAGGGGTGCAAGCTTGCGTATTCAAAGAGCGTGCAGCAACCGTGCTTTCGAAGGATGGCGTCAATGTTGCGCAAATTTGCGGATTTCATGTCGGGTTGGGCCCGTAGCGCGCCTACCTTTTCCGAGGGGGACCACCGCGTGGCAACCGCTGCACTTTTGGTGCACGCGGTCGGCGTCGACGGAAGCGCCGCGCCTGCCGAACGCAAGCGGTTGGTTGGCCTGATGCGCGACCGGTTTGGCCTTGATGCCCGTCATGCTGACAGTGTCATTGCGGCAGGCGCTGTGCGCGCCCGGGAATCGGTTGATCTCACAGACTTCACGCATCCTCTGAAGCGTGTGCTTGACCAGGCCGGCCTTGAGGCCGTTGTCGACATGCTTTGGGATGTGGTCCTGATCGATGGCAACGTTCGGGAGCTCGAGGAAAGCTTTGTCTGGCGCGTCGCAGATCTTCTCGGTGTCAGCGCAAGCGAGCGCGTTGCCTCACGGCGCCGGCACGAGGGCGTGTGAGCGACACAGTCCTGATTACAGGCGCGTCGTCCGGAATCGGAGCAGAACTCGCCCTCTGCTTTGCCCGTGAAGGCTCAACCATCATCCTGACAGGTCGCTCGCCCGAGGGGCTGGCAGCGACCGCCGACAGGGTCGAGCGCGCAGGCTGCCCCCGCCCTCGCATCATCATCGCGGATCTGGCGAACAGCGCAGGGGTCGAGAACCTCATTGGCGCACTTGGCGGATGCCACATCGATGTTCTCGTCAACAATGCCGGCGCAGGCCTGCATGGCCCGGCTGTCCGGCTTGATCGCGCAGCGCAGCTATCGCTGATCGATCTCAATGTGCGAGGCGCCGTGGATCTTGCGCTCCGGTTTTTGCCGGGCATGAGCGAGCACCGGCGCGGCGGCGTTCTGTTTGTGGCCTCCCTTGCGGGCTTTGCGCCCGGCGGGCCTGACATGGCCATCTATTATGCGACGAAGGCTGCGCTCCTGTCGTTTTCAGATGCGCTCTCAGTTGAGACGGCAGGAACCGGCGTCACCATCACAGCGCTTTGCCCCGGCCCCACTGCGACTGACTTTGGCAACCGCGCCGGATTTTCCGCAGGCTCTGCAGTTGATGCCTATGGCCGCATGAGCGCGGAGGACGTCGCTGCAATTGGGCATGCCGCTTTCAGGGCCGGCAAGCGCCGCGCTATTCCGGGATGGCGCAATCGTCTGGCGCATTTTTTCATGAAGCTGGCGCCGCGCGATTTTACACTTCAGGCCATCGGAAAGGCTCAGGCCCAACGCAGAAAGTCCTGATCGATGCGTCTCAGCTCCTGAAGTGCGACGACCCCATTTCGGCAAAGCAGCAGGCGCTTGGCCTTCAAATGCACGGCCCCGGGATCATGCCTTTGCGGTGACGCGGCGCATCCCGAGCACCAGAATAACCATCAAGATTGTCACCAACACCACACCGGGTTGGGTCAGCATGGCCGCCCAGTCACCGCGCGCGTGCGAAATCGCGCGGCGCAAATGATCCTCGAACGGGGCCGCAATGACAAAGCCCATGAGCAGCGGCATGAGCGGAAAGCCAGCCTGCCGTGCGGCATAGCCAAACAGACCGAAGGCTGCGAGCGACACGACATCAAAAGGCTTCCCGCCTGAAGCCAGAACGCCAAGGGATGCCGCAACCAGAATGGCAGGCGCAAGAATTGCCGGCGGCATCGTGATCAACCGCGCCCAAAGCCCGACAAGGGGCAGATTGAGCAAGACGAGCATGACGTTGGCAACAAGCAGGCTGCCAATGAACGTCCAGAACAGCGTTGGTTGCGCCGTAAACAAGGCTGGTCCCGGAGGCAGCCCATGCAGCATCATGGCGCCGATCAAGACCGCGGTCGCCGCATTGGCAGGCAAACCAAGGCCAAACAGCATGACAAAGCTGGTTTGCGCTGACGCATTGTTTGCAGCCTCGGGCCCTGCGACGCCTGCAAGGGATGGGGTCGGTCCACCTGCGGTGCCGAGCTTGCGCTCGAGTGCATAAGATGAAAATGCCGCGAACAGTGTAGTGGCGCCGGGCACGAGGCCAATCACAGAACCGACGCCCGAACCGCGCAACGCCGGGGCCAACCATCCCCGGATGGCGTCTCGCCCCGGCCACCAGTGGCGAGGAGCGCTCAGCGCGCTGCCAGGCTTGCGGGACATCAGCGCCAGCACCTCTGAAAACCCGAAAAGACCCACAACCAGCGGGGTAAAATCGATGCCGTCGCGAAGTTCCGCAAACCCAAACGAAAAGCGAGGCTGGCCATCACCACCAGCACTGCCAACGAGCCCAAGTATGCCGCCGATGCCAAGCATCACCAGCGCCTTGCCGGCGCCTCCATCGCTGATCGCAATTGCAAGGACCGCACCGGCGATCAAAAGTGCTGCCGTCTCCGCAGGCCCCATGGAAAGCGCGAGAGCCGCGAGCGGTGGCGTGGCAAATGCCAGAACCAGTGCAGAGATGACGCCCGCAACCAGCGAGGCCAACGCGGCAACCGCGAGCGCTTCTTGTGCCCGCCCGGCACATGCCAACCTGTGCCCGTCGAGCGCCGTCACCGCGCCTGAGGCCTCACCAGGAACGTTGATGAGGATGGCCGTGGTTGAAGAGCCATACTGTGCGCCGTAATAGACGCCCGCGAGCAGGATCAGCGCCCCTTCGGGGCTCATATGGAAACTGACCGGGAGCAAAAGCGCGATGGTGGCGACCGGCCCGAGGCCCGGCAACACACCAACCAGCGTACCGATCAGAGCGCCAAATCCGGCATAAGCGAGGTTATGCAGCGCAAGGCTGGCGCCAAGGCCAGCAAGAATTGTGTCCATTACCAGACGCCTGGAAGAAGTTTCAGAGGTTGGCGAAGAAGCCCAACGAACAACAGCGCGGCTGTGGCGGCAATGCCCGCTCCGATCAGGATCGCGCGCCATAGAGTGACACCCGCAACCCCAAGCGCAGCAATGATCCCGGCGGCCATGGTTGATGGCAGCATCCCAAGCGTCGATGTAGCCACGGCCAGGCATAGGGTGGCTGCAACGGCCGCGAATATGCTCCGCAATGGCGTCGGTTCCGGCGCCTGGCAAACCAGTTCCTCAGCGACCGTGAACAACCGAGGCCTGAACACACCCATCAGTGCGACAAGCAGCGTTGCGGCAGAAAGTGCACCGGGTATGAGCCCAGGATGCAGTCGACCTGTGATAGGTGGCGACATCAACAAGCAAGAAACGAGAATGCCTGCCGCAATGACTGCAACTATTGAAAAGATAATACGCTCAGCCACAAAGACTTCCTGCGTTCTTTTAGAATTATTCAAATTATGAACTTTCCTTCGCACGCTTTTATCTCTTGACGCCCTGTTCTGCTTGTTCTCCAAGTCACGCCAATGCGCAAGGGGGCATCATGAGCATCGCGAAAAATCAAATTACACGCCGGACGTTCATTGCGGGCGCATCGACGTTTCTGACTGCCCCGGCAGTCCTTGCGCAGGGAGCTGGCCAGACCGCCTGGCCCAACCA
>JAIYEB010000381.1 GCA_027487195.1 Hyphomicrobiales bacterium
GCCTCGGGCAAATGGTCATGAACGCCGCCGCGCACCCGCGTCACAGTGCCAAGCTGGCCCCCGGATTGCGCGACAATGTCCGCCAGTCTTGGCCCTTGCGCTTCGGCAAAGGCGTCGATGGGCATAAGGCACACCGCCTCCAGCGCAATCCGCCCGGCCCATTCATCGCGAATGCGCCGCACGACAGGCCATGTCACCTCAGCCTGGGGAGCCAGGCTGTCGATATGGCTCCGGATGGCGACGGTCCCCTGCGCGTAGGCTGTTTCCATGCCGAACGTGAAACGGGCGTGGACATCCTCAGCTGTCCAATAGTCCGCGCGATCAGCGCTCGAGGTTTCGGCAGCGCCGGCAAAATCCCCGGTGGGATTGGCAGCCCTTGGCCAGATATGGCCCTTGTCGAGATGGGTGTGGACATCAATCAGCCCCGGCCACACCACGCGGCCACCGAGCTCGATTGCGCCCTGCGGCGCCGTTCCGGCCGGAGCCACGCGCTTGATCACGCCAGCATCGACCTCGATATCGATCAAAACCAGATCGTCGCGGGTTGATGGCGCAAAGCCTGGAACGCAGATCGCCGGAGCAAGCGCACCAGCGATCCAGAAATGGCGCCGCTCCGGAAAGGTGATGAAGCCGGAGCGGCGCATGATCTGTCGACTTCAGGCCCGGCCTACGCCCTTGTTGATGAACTGGAGGCTGTAGGCGCGACGGATATCGATGCCGGCCGGGAACACGCCTGCGTCGCGCATCTGGTTGTAGAAGTTGGTCCAGCGCGCATCGGTCATTGCGCCGACACCGAGTGTCAACGCATCACCCGAATTGACGATGCCCATCTGGTTCATCACCTCAACGGCATGGTTGATCTTGACCATGTCCATGTCGGGGTTGTCGCGCATGATCAGGCGGTTGGCCGCCTCATTCACCTGAGCGTTGCCCTTCATGTACTCGGCCCAGCCCTCAAGCGTTGCCGTGACAAAGCGCTGAACGACATCTGTCCGCTGATCGACCATGCGACGCGAGACATTGATCGTCGTCTGGTAATTGTCGAAGCCTGCATCGGCAATGAGATGCACAACAGGGTTCACGCCAGAGGTGCGGATCGCAAACGGCTCTGATGACAGGAAGCCTTGCTGGCAGATGTTACGATCCGCAAGGAACGGCGCCATGTTGAACGTGTAGGGGCGGATCTGTTCGTCCGAATAGCCAAAGCGCGTGCGCAGGAACGGCCAGAAGCTGGTGCGCCCGGCAGCGCCGATCAGGATCGTCTTGCCACGCAGGCTGGCGAAGCTGTCATTGCCAACGCCGGGATGGCAGATGATCACCTGCGGATCTTTCTGCATGATCGAGGCGATCACGAGGAATGGCAGGTTTTCCTGCGCGTAGCGAATGCCTTCGAACGAGTTCGACATGATCATGTCGACCGCACCTGCCAGCAGGAGCTGCGACGGATTCTGCTGCGGGCCGCCCATGCGCAGGTCGCATTCGATGCCGTGGCGGCGGTAGATGCCGGCGGCAACAGCCTGATAATAGCCACCATGTTCGGCCTGTGCGCGCCAGTTGGTCTGGAACGACACGCGGTCGAGCGTTTGCGCGCTCACCTTGGCTCCCGTCATGGGCACCAGAACGGACGCACCGGCGGCTCCGGCCAGGCCAAGGGCAGCGCGACGGTCGAGGCGATACTTCATCGTTGTCATGGCAACATCCTTCCGTGAGAGACAGCCTGTCGCGCCAGCATGCGTGGGCGCAGTCGGAGTCTATGCAACCAGAAGCCGCGCGCCTCGGCAACGACACTGTCGTCGCATATGCTGCACAATGATTAGGCACATCGAAGACGGCTCGATGGACACATTGCTCCAGAAGTTGCCTCGACACGTTGCCCTCGCGGATCACTGGCGCTACACACGCGCCAGAACACGCACGCGCTGCGAACCGGAGGGGATCATGAAGGCTTTCACGACGTTGACAGGTGTCGCAGCACCGCTGCCGCTGGTGAACATTGATACGGATATGCTGATCCCCAAGCAGTATCTGAAGACGATCAAGCGCACCGGCCTTGGCAAAGGCCTTTTCTCCGAACTGCGCTATGAGCAGGATGGCACGGAGAAGCCGGATTTCATCCTGAACAAGCCAGCCTACCGCGCCGCAACCATCCTGATTGCCGGCGAGAACTTTGGCTGCGGCTCATCGCGCGAGCATGCACCCTGGGCGCTGGCGGATTTCGGCATCCGTTGCGTGATCGCAGCGTCGTTCGCCGACATCTTCTACAACAACTGCTTCGAGAACGGCATTCTGCCGCTCGTTCTGCCGCAAGCCGACGTCGATCGCCTGACCACAATGGCAGAGAACGGCGCGAACGCGACGTTCACGATTGACCTCGAGAAGCAGACCGTGTCCGGCCCGGATGGCAGCGCGCTCGGCTTTGAAATCGATGGCTACAAGAAGTGGCGGTTGCTCAATGGCCTCGATTCGATCGGGCTCACGATGAAGAAGGGCACATCTATCGACGCCTACGAGGCCAAGGCGGGGGCGTCACAGCCCTGGCTTTGACCAACTCCAGCACTTTCAAGCGTTGGGCTGGCAGGCCTGCCTGTCGATCAATCCCTGACCAAAAAGGGGAATAGCGGATAACGTTTGGGCTGATCGAAAATCGCCCAGACGTTAACCTCATCATATTTTCGGACTTTACGCCCTCGCGAACCCTGTTCAATATGCCATAATGGCATGGGCTTTGATGATCGCAGGCGGCCTGGGTGTACTTGCAGCCCTGGTTTTCGGCATTGCGGTTCCCACTGATCGTATGACCGGGAGCGAGGCCTTCTTCGCCCGTCTGATCATCATTTTGCCGAGCATGCTTTTTGGTCTGGTTCTGGTCGGGCTCGGCTACGTGTCGCGGCAGCTTTCTGAGTTGCTGGCGCGTCCGATAGCGCCTGTGCCTGCTCCCGCATTCCATGAGGCCCCATCCGCTGATCCGGCTGGCGATCCTGCGAAGCGTGAACCGGACGTTTCCGAACCAGCCCAGGCGCTTGCGGTGCCGACAGCACCTGTGCACCGCGCGGATGCGCGGATTCCGCTCCCAACACCTGAGCCGTTGCCGGAAAAGCCAGTGTCTGGCGGCAAAGGCATGGCCGCAATGGGCGGCGCAGCCCTTGCAGGTCTTGGCGCTGTCACGTCCGCCTTCGCTTTCAGAAAATCCGCGACCACACCGCCAGCTGTTGAAGCGCCCGCGCCTGCTGTCACAGAGACTGTCACGGCAAATGTTGATGTCGCGAGATCAAGTGCGGCCCAGCCGCTGGATGAAAACGACCTGGCAACCCAGATTGGACGTGAGCTGGAACGGCGTGGCGCCCTTGATCTGGTGCCAGACGAGAAGGAAGCAGAGGACGATCCGGTTCCCGACGCCGATCCGTCTGCTGAAGTCATTGCCGGGCCTGATCGCGTTGCTGCTGCGATTGCCGCGCTGACACCGTCAGGCGCGGCTCTCACTACCCCGTCAACACCCGTCCTTGACGATCTGCCGATGACGTTTGATCTGGGCCTGGGTGATCCTGATCCGGAGCCTGTTGCGAAGGATCAGGTGAAGCCGCCGCCGCTTCCGGACCTTGATCTTGCCATGGGCGAAGATCGAAGCGTCGAAGCTGATCCTGACGAGACCATCGATCCGCCTATCGTTGCGACGGAGTCTGCTGGGCTGCAAGTGCCAACACCTGCTCCGGAGATGGTGTCTGCCACGGGAGCCGAGCGCTGGCGCGCGCCAACGGTCGAGCAGTTCGTAGCCCAGGAACCGGCAGCTCAGGAGCAGGAAGCTGCCCTGCCCGGCAAGGTGGTGCGCGAGGGCCAGTTCGCTGGCAGGCGCTACCGGATGTTTGAGAATGGCTCGCTTGAGATCGACACGGATCAATCGACGCTCAGGTTCGATAGCCTTGATGAGTTCCGCAGTTTCGTTGCTGGCGGCACGCGCCCGTAGGGCAAAGGCTGGCAAGCCTTGAATCATGCGCGAGGGCGCACCGGGATACCCGGTACGACACGTCAACCTACATCAGAGTCAACGATCTGGAGCGCAGTCTGGCTTCCAGACAGGCGCGTTGCGCGCTAGCGCTCGCCCGGGCCCTTGGTGCCCAGTGGGCCAAAGAACTGGAACGACAAGCCACGCCCGGTCCGGTTTTCTCCGAAATAGCCGGGGAGATCCATGGACGTATTTCCGATGGCGCGGTTCCGCTGGTAGTCGTACCCGAGCTGCTCCATCCGTGTCGGATAGGTGCCCGCAAGTGTCGATGTCCGCGGCTGGATGGTCACCGGAGTGCCAGAACGACGCTCCTGCGCCTCAGCGGATCCGACGAGAACCGGGGCAATGACAAGAATGGCCGTAGCGGCAATCGTGGACAATGCGAATCGCATGGAGATTCCTTGAGAGATGACTTGAGTCACAGAATACGCGCAAACCATCGTGACGCGAAATGGTTTATTTTCTGGACGGTTTGGCTCCAGAAACATGCTTCGGATTGTCTACAAACAATGACTTACGACTACGTGAACTCGGCGAGACGAATAGCCAAGGGGAAAAAATGGGTGTTGGTTGTCGTTGCAACCGTCGGTGTCTTCCCCTTCCCCCGACCGCCGATGGTCACTTCGGACATGGCCTCCGTCCACACCGGGCGGGGGCCATTTTTCTTGGAAGGAAACCGCCGATCCCTTAATTCGTAAAGGGATTGCGCCACCCGCCACCGGGGTTTGAGCGCACTGGAAAGTTTGCGGCGAGATAGTCGAGGATGAGCTTGTACTCGTCTGGCTCAAGGGCATTCATCCCGTGCCGCGTGACCATCAGCTTCAGGAGATCGTCCCAGCCATCCCGCGACTGTGACTGGCGCTTGATCAGCTCAAGCCCGTGGCAGGCGACGCAGAACATGAAGGTCTCGGACCGACCTGGCCCTGGCGGAAGGTCCTCTTCCGTCTCTGTTGCATGAACCGGCGAACACAGAAGAGCGGCAGCGAACACCGCCGCTCCGAGGCGTGATGAGAAGAACCGCATGTCAGCCAATCAACATGGCAACGCGATGGAGCGAGTTGGCCCCATATCCCTGCGGGTTCCAGTTTGCCGCGACATGCGGCTGCATGACGCCGTTCTGGTCGGTGCCACGAACCCAAACCTCGAAATAGCCATTGGACGGGAACCGGATTGTCTGGGTCCAGCGCTGCCAGTCGTGCTGGTTGCGTGGCGCGCCAACCTCAGCCCGCTGCCAGGTCTGCCCAAAGTCGATCGAGGTGTGCACCTCGCGCACCGTGAGATCGCCCGCCCAGGCCGCGCCTCGAATGGCAAGTTCACGCGTTCCGGCGGCAAGCCTGGTGCCATTCTGATGGCTCGAGATGATTGAGCGCAGAAACATGGATTCCATGATCTTGAAGTTCGCATCATCATGGCGACCTCCCGGGATCATGGGCAGGATCGGCACACGATAGTTCGTACCCATCATTCCGTCGCCGTCATGCACCCGATCGCGGATCCAGATGCGCGTCAGCCACTTCGTGCTGAGCGAGCCAGCCCAGCCGGGCGTGATCAGGCGCACGGGTCCACCGTGGATATGGGGAATCGGCTGACCGTTCATTTCGAACGCCACAATCGTCGTGTCGACCATGGCCTTGGACATGGGCATGCCACGCGAGATCGACACACGGGTTGCATCGCCCGAGAGATGCGGATCGGCACCGTACTGACCCGTGTAGATGGCTGATGGCTTGACGCCGGCGGCCTGCAGCAACACCCGCAGCGGAACGCCGGTCCACTGTGCAACGCCAATTGCGCCATTGCCCCACTGGTTTCCACGCGCCGGCGGCTGGAACTGGGATCGGCCGTTTCCACCGCACTCCATCTGATAAAAACCGCGCGTGACAGCCGAGGCGTACCGCGACTTCAGCTCACCGACGGTGAGTTCCAGCGTCGTGTTGACCTCACCATCAATGCGAAACCGCCACGCATCGGGATTGGCGACGGGATCCGGAACCTGGCCATTGTTTCGAACAAAGAACTTGTCGAAAGGCGTGGTCTGGTCATCGAGCATGTGCTCGGGCGTTTCCGCGACCAGCGGGCGCTCCTGCAGCAACAGGAGGCCGTTGGCTTTGCCGGGAAACTCAAGAATGCGCGGCCCAGCCGGTGCCGCAGCAGCGGCGGGGGCTGAAGGGGCCGCAGGCGCGGCAGGGGCCTGCGCCATGGCGGCCGGAATGAACCCAATGGGCATCTGCGCCGAGAAGGGAATCGCGCCGCCAACCGCCGCGCCCATTGCGGCAAGGCCTGCACCCTGAAGAACGCCGCGACGACCGAAAATGACCGCGTCCGCCCGTTCCGGATCGCGACCATAAAGCTCTTCAATCGAACGCTCGGTTTGACCCGTGACCTTGTCAGACATCTGCATTCCTCCAGCTTTTTTACGTGGGTTTTGTATGTACCCTTATCTCGCCTCTTCTACTTTAGAATTGGGTGAAATTCAACCGGCCCGCTACATTGAGGCCTTGAGCGCCCGAACGATGGCGTCGCCCATGTGCGGTGTGTCGACGGCGTTCATGCCCTTTGCCGCAATGTCCTTCGTGCGCGTGCCGTCGGCAAGCACCGTGGCAATGGCATTGTCCAGCTTGTCGGCTGCCTCGCCGAGGCCAAACGAATAGCGCAGCGCCATGGCCAGCGACGAGATCATGGCAATCGGGTTCGCAAGGCCCTGGCCCGCGATATCGGGCGCGGATCCGTGCACAGGCTCGTACAGTGCCTTGCGGCGACCGTTGGCATCTTCCGCGCCAAGCGAAGCTGAAGGCAGCATGCCCAGCGACCCGGTCAGCATGGCGGCCACGTCCGACAGCATGTCGCCAAAGAGATTGTCGCAGAGCATGACATCATACTGCTTCGGCCAGCGCACCAGTTGCATGCCGGCAGCATCAGCGAGATGGTGTTCAAGCTGCACATCCGGGAACTCTTCGCGATGGACGCGGGAGACAACCCGGTTCCACAGCACGCCGGACTTCATGACATTACGCTTTTCGCAGGACGTGACCTTGCCCCGGCGCTTGCGCGCAAGATCGAACGCGACGCGCGTGATCCGCTCGATCTCGAACGTTGTGTAGACCTGGGTATCGACGGCGCGTTGCTGGCCATTTTCCAGCGTCACGATCTCTTTGGGCTCGCCGAAATAGACCCCACCGGTCAGCTCCCGAAGGATCAGGATATCAAGCCCGTCAATGATCTCACGCTTGAGGGAAGAAGCATCGGCAAGCGCCGGATAGCAGATCGCAGGCCTCAGATTGGCGAACAGGCCGAGGTCCTTTCGAAGCCGCAACAGGCCAGCTTCCGGACGCACATCATAGGGCACGTCATCCCACTTCGGGCCGCCAACAGCACCGAACAATACGGCGTCTGCCTCGTCCGCGAGCTTCATGGTCGCGTCCGTGATCGACACCTTGTGCGCATCATAGGCAGAGCCGCCGACCAGGCTTGTCTCGGTTTCAAAGCCGGCAACGCCAGCCTTTGTCAGCGTATCAAGAACCTTCCGCGTTTCCTTCATCACCTCCGGGCCAATGCCATCACCCGGAAGCAGAAGAACCTTGAACGTCGCCATATCCAGACACCCTGTATGTTGTTTGAGCGGGTGTTAGACGAGGGCTGGCGATGCGGCAAGAGCGCTGGAGAGATGGCACCTGAGAAACCGCCGCTTGGGTAGGTTCAGCCCTGCTGCAGGCGTCGGCACACCTCGTCGAGCTGCTCAAGCGTGCGGTATGTCACTTCGATCCGCCCGCCGGATGCGCCACGATGATTGATCTCAACCCTGAGCCCGAGAGCCTCCGACAATGCGCGCTCCAGCGCCTTGGTGTCGGCGTCCTTGTCGCCCTTCTTATCGCGCGGGCGCGCCTTCTGGGGCGTGGCCTTTGCCTCCGTTGCCAGCGCTTCCGCCTGGCGCACGCTGAGGCCCTGGGCGACGATCTTTTCCGCCAGCTCCTTAGGGTCCGGCGAGGTCAAGATCGCGCGCAGATGGCCTGCGCTGAGCTGCCCTTGCGTGGCCATGCCCTTGACGTCGACCGGCGCGCCAAGAAGGCGGATCATGTTCGCGACATGGCTGCGGCTCTTGCCGACCGCGCTGGCGAGCTGCTCCTGGGTATAACCGTAGCTCTTCATCAACTCGTCGTAGGCCGCCGCTTCTTCAAGCGGGTTCAGGTCTGCCCTCTGGACGTTCTCGATGATGGCAAGCTCAAGCGCTTCCTTGTCACCCGCCTCCAGAACAACGACCGGAACATCAACGACGCCGGCCGCCTGCGCCGCGCGCCAGCGCCTTTCGCCGGCAATGATCTCATAGCGATCGCGCTGGTTGGCCAATGCGCGCACCAGCAGCGGCTGCACCACGCCGCGCGCTTTCACCGACGTGATCAGTTCCTCGAGCGCCTCGACCTGAAAGGTCTTGCGCGGGTTTTTCGGGTTTGCGGTCAGGAACGAGACCGGCACGCGCCGCGCGCCGCCACGGGCGCGCTCGACCACAGCGGTCTCATCCGCACCATCGCCCATCAGGGCTGCAAGTCCGCGCCCCAAACGCGAGCGACCATCATCTGCTGCCATAGCCGAACCTCCGCGCATGTGCCCCTCCTCCTTAAGCCGCCGCCTGAACCAACCGACGCTCGCGCGCGATCACTTCGGAAGCCAGCCGCAGATACGCCTGACTGCCCTGGCATTTCAGATCGTAGAGCAGCACTGGTTTGCCGTAGGACGGCGCTTCCGAAACGCGGACATTGCGCGGGATGATCGTGTCATAGACCTTCTCGCCCATATGGGCGCGCACATCATTGACGACCTGCTGCGCCAGATTGTTGCGCGCATCGAACATGGTCAGCACGATGCCGTGGATTGACAGCGACGGGTTCAGCGTATCGCGGACCTGATCAACCGTCTTCAAAAGCTGCGACAAACCTTCGAGGGCAAAGAACTCGCACTGCAGAGGCACGAGAACCGCATCTGATGCGGCAAAGGCATTGATGGTCAGAAGGTTCAGCGACGGCGGGCAGTCGATCAGAATGTAGCTGTAGGGGCTGTCATCTTCAGCGAGATCATGGATCGCATCCTTCAGCCGGTAGGCGCGGTCCTTGGCGCCGGCGATTTCCATTTCAATGCCGAGGAGATCAAGCGTTGATGGAGAGATCGACAGGCGCGGCACCACGGTCTGGACCGCTGACGATGCAAGGCTGGCTTCGCGCACCAGCACATCATGGGTCGAGACCTGGCGGGCCTTGCGGTCGATGCCAAGCCCGGTCGA
>JAIYEB010000150.1 GCA_027487195.1 Hyphomicrobiales bacterium
GACATCATGAACATCAGCCGCGCCTTGGTGCGCTCCGTGTCCAGATCGCCTGCCACCTGCTCAACATAGCGACGCAGGATGGGCGAGAGATAGGCGTCGACAACGGTCGTGTCGCCGCGCCCGACGAGCTTCAGAAGCGGCGAGACTTCGTGGCTGACCGAGACTTGCGTCATGCCGAGTGAGCGGGCGAGGGTGGCTGCCTTCTTCTCGTGGCCTGGGCTTTTCCAGGCGTGCATGAACACGATCGCAACAGCATCGAAGCCATCCGCCATGCCTGCTCTGATGGCAGCCTCGACGCCAACAAGATCGATCCGACGCTCCACGCTACCGTCTGCCAGAATCCGTTCATCGATCTCCACGACGCGCTCGTAGAGCTGTTCGGGCTTCAGGATGTTCTTGGCAAAGATGTCCTTGCGGCCCTGGTAGCCAATGCGGAGCGCATCGCGAAATCCGCGTGTGATCAGCAAAAGCGTGCGATCACCCTTGCGCTCGAGGAGTGCGTTTGTAGCGACGGTGGTGCCCATCTTGACCGCACCGATGCGTCCGGCAGGGATCGCTTCGCCTTTTGCCACCCCAAGCAGGTCGCGAATGCCCTGAACTGCGGCATCCCGATAAGCCTCGGGGTTTTCCGACAGGAGCTTGTGGGCCTTCAGCGAGCCATCCGGCGCGCGGCCGACAACGTCGGTAAATGTGCCGCCCCGATCGATCCAGAAGTCCCAACTGCCGGTGGCTGCGGTTCCGGATGGCGTTGGGGCAGACGTGCTCATTTGGGCCTCGCAGCTCGCAAGCGTGGGCGAATGTTGAATTGCGCAGGACACTCCAATTGCGCAACGAATGAACGAAATGGGAGCGTCTGACGACAGGTCGTAATGAGATGTTGACAAAACGTCAACGTTTTTTGATTGTGTCGCAGGCCGCATCCGAGCCCGTCATTCACCGCATTGTGCGGCAGACCGAGAGGACATGCCTATGCTCTTCAACCGCAGGACTTTGCTTGCAGGCGCAGCGCTTGCAGCTGCTATCTCGACGTCTGCCAGCGCGCAGACCGTCTGGAACATGCCCACGCCCTACGGGGACGGCAATTTCCACACGCAGAACATCCGCACCTTTGCCGCTGACGTTGAGCGCGCAACGAGTGGCGCACTGCGCATTACCGTCCATTCCGGTGGCTCACTGTTCCCGCACGCCCAGATCAAGCGCAATGTGCGCCAGGGCCTTGCGCCGATCGGCGAAGTGTTGATTTCGCTCCATGCCAATGAAGCCCCGATCTACGGGCTCGATTCCGTCCCGTTCCTGGCCGTGTCCTTTGCCGACGCCCGCAAGCTCTATAACGCCTCCAAGGCCATTCTCGAGCGTCGCCTTGGCGAGGAAGACCTGCAGTTGCTGTTCTCGGTGCCGTGGCCGCCACAGGGCTTGTTCGCCCGCAAGGAGATCACATCAATCGAGGATCTGCGTGGCCTGCGCTTCCGCACCTACAACCCCGGAACCGGTCGTATTGCTGCCATCGCCGGCGCCACGCCCGTTCAGATCGAGGCGGCTGACCTTCCGACCGCATTCGCAACCGGCCGGGTGGAATCGACGATCACGTCCGCCGCAACCGGTGTCGATACCCGCATCTGGGAGTTCACAACCCACTATCACGACACCCAGGCATGGATTCCGCGCAACATGGTGATCGTGAACCGTGCGCAGTTCAACGCCCTGCCGCAGGCGCAGCGTGATGCGGTTCTTGCCGCGGCCCGCGCCGCCGAAGAGCGGGGCTGGGAAGTTGCGGCGCGTGAGACCTCGACCAGGACTCAGACGTTGCGCGAGAACCGCATGACCGTGCTTGAGCCCTCACCTTCGCTGCGCAATGGCCTGCTTGCCATTGGCCGCACGATTTCGAGCGAGTGGGAAACCGCTGCGGGTGCCGATGGCCGCACGATCCTGGAAGCTTACCGCCGCTAGGCAACCGAGCTTCATCCCGCCGCGCGTGACGCGGCGGGATGCCAGCCTGTCATTTGGAACAAGAAGCTCTTTTGAAGAGCCATGGCCGCTCGGGCGAGCTTGTGCCGGCCCCAGACCCGTCTTTTCATACGTCACCTGTTGAGCGTGGCCGATGCCCGGCCTGCGAAAGGCCAATCACATGCGAAAATCTCTCGATACGCTTTATCTGACGGCCCTGTGGCTCTCCGCACTCTGTCTTGCGGTCATCGCCTTGCTGGTTGGCGCTCAGATCCTGGGTCGGATCGTCGATAATGTGCTGATCTTTGCCGGGTACCGTCGGTATGGCTTCATCATCCTTTCGCTCTCCGAGATTTGTGGCTTCTTGCTGGGGGCCTCCACCTTTCTCGCCCTGGCAGGCTCGCTGAAGGCGGGCGCGCACATTCGCGTCACCCTGTTCCTGCAGTTCTTTCCAGAAAACGTCCGGCGTTGGATCGAAATTCTGGCCCTTTCCTTTGCCGCCGGCGCTTCGTTTTACGCCACATGGTTCCTTGGTCGGTTGATGCTGGATTCAATCCGCTTCAACGAGGTGTCGGTCGGACTTCAGCCTATACCGCTGGCCTGGCCTCAGGCAGCCCTCGTGGCCGGTGTTGCCATCCTGACAATCGCGTTCCTTGATGAGCTTGTTCATGTCGTCCGGGGAGGGCGGCCCACCTTCCGCGCCGCCGAAGATGCGATCGCACTCGGGAAGGAGGGCTGAGCCATGGAAGTCGTTTCGCTTGCACTCCTCCTGATCCTCCTGCTGTTCTTTGTGCTCTCGCTTGGCGTCTGGATTGCCATTGCGCTTGGCTTTGTCGGCTTCCTTGCCATGATCATCATGGCGCCGGCACCTGCGGGCGCGACAATGGCGTCCGCGATCTGGTCGTCATCGATTGGCTGGGATCTGACGGCCCTGCCGATGTTCATCCTGATGGGTGAAATCCTGTTCAGGACGAAGCTTTCCGAAGACATGTTCGAAGGGCTTGCGCCCTGGCTGCAGCGCCTTCCGGGGCGTCTCGTGCACACCAACGTCGTGGGCTGCACGATCTTTGCGGCTGTGTCAGGCTCGTCGGCTGCCACCTGTGCCACGATCGGGCGCATGTCCGTGCCGGAGTTGAAGAAGCGTGGCTACCCGCAGCCGCTCGCGATCGGCTCGCTGGCAGGTGCTGGCACGCTTGGCCTTCTGATCCCGCCCTCGCTCATCATGATCGTCTATGCGGCGGCAACGGATGAATCGATTGCGCGCCTGTTCATTGCCGGTGTCATTCCCGGCCTTGTGCTTGCCGGCCTGTTCATGGGCTACATTGTCATCTGGTCGTTGATCAACCGCGACAAGTTCCCGCCGAAAGAGCCGCCCTTCCGCGCTCCGGAAAATCAGGCGCGTCTTGCCTTCGTTCTGGTGCTCGGTTTCTTTGCGGCGATCAGCATTCCTGTCGTGATGTTTGATGTGCTGTCCTGGTGGCAGGATGCGCTGATGATTGCGGGCTTTGCAGCTTTTGCATGGTTCACGCGCCATCAGCTCGTGGCATCGCGCCGGCTCATTCCGGTCATCCTGCTCATCGCGGGTGTGATCGGTTCGATCTATGGCGGGCTCGCGTCAGCAACAGAAGCCGCCGTGTCGGGCGTTTTCCTGTCGCTTGCGCTGGCTGCGTTCCAAAAAACGCTGACGCTGCCAAACCTGAGGGATGCGCTGCTCGGTGCCGCGCGTACATCCTGCATGATCTGCTTCATCCTCGCAGGTGCGGCGTTCCTGTCGGTTGCCATGGGCTTCACCGGCATTCCGCGCGCCCTTGCGGTTTGGGTCGGGGCCTTCGAGCTCCAGCCCTGGCAGCTGATTGCGGCGTTGACGCTGTTCTTTGTCATCCTCGGTTGCTTCCTCGATGGCATCTCGATGATCGTGCTGACCACATCCGTTGTCATGCCGCTCATTGATGGCGCCGGAATTGACCGGATCTGGTTTGGCATCTTCCTTGTTGTCGTCGTCGAGATGGCGCAGATCACGCCGCCCGTCGGGTTCAACCTCTATGTGTTGCAAGCCATGACCGGGGAGAACATCTTCCGCCTTGGGTTGTGGGCGTTGCCGTTCTTCCTCCTGATGGTGGTGATGGTAGTGCTCCTCTGGGTCATGCCGGAGATGGTGCTGTGGCTCCCGAGAACCATGCTTGATGTGGCGCGCTGATGGTGGACGTTGCCGGACCACGTGATCTCGGGCCGATTGTCTCCTCGGGGCATCTCGCCTCGGGGGCGCTGCCGGCGCTGTCCGAGTTCGAGTTTGGCCTCATCCTCGCGAGCCATGCTTTCGAGCGCTGGATGGTGCGGTGCATGGACGCTGCCGGCGTGCCGAACCTGTCGGCGCTCGATGTGCTGGTGCTGCACAACGTCAACCACAGGGGCAAGGCCAAGCGCCTTGCCGACATTGCGCTTGTGCTGAACGTTGAGGACACGCACGTCGTCAACTACGCCGTGAAGAAGCTTGAAGGGCTTGAGCTTGTCTCGACCGGCCGGCTTGGCAAGGAGAAGGTCATCGCCGTTACGCCAAAGGGCGAGGAGACCTGTCTCAGATATCGCGAAATCCGCGAAAAACTTCTCGTTGCACCCCTCAAGGGCGGCGGCGCTGACCCTGCGCGCCTGTCGGAGATTGCAGCCCTCCTGCGTGGCCTGTCAGGCGCCTATGATCAGGC
>JAIYEB010000396.1 GCA_027487195.1 Hyphomicrobiales bacterium
CCGGAAGGTCCAAGACCCAGCGCCTGGTTGCCGCCCTCGAAAGCAGCGTCAAAAAGGGTGCGCCCCGTTGACGCCCCGCGTGCGGCCAGCACATTGCGCCGCCGCATGGTCAGGCGCTGGACGGTCTCAAGCGTCCTGAGCTCGCCCGGCATGGAAATGTCGACATTGGAATCGGTTCCAATCCCCATCCGCCCGGCGCGTGAAATCCAATCCCCCACAGGGAAGATGCCGTCGCCGAGATTGGCTTCCGTGATCGGGCAGAAACCGATTGTGGCACCCGCGCCTGCCATCGCCGCACGCTCTTCAGGCGTTGCATGGGTTGCATGGATCAAGCACCAGCGCCGGCCAAGATCGACCGTGTCCGCAAGCAGCCGGATGGGCGTTGTGCCATGCGCCTTGCGGCAATCTTCGAGTTCCTTGACCTGCTCCGAGACATGGATGTGCACGGGGCCATTGCGGTGCATCGCCACCACGGACGTCAGGTCCTTCAGCGAAACGGCCCTGAGCGAATGGGGCGCAATCCCGATCGAGGCGCCAGGCGTGCGCTTGATGACTGTTTCGCTTGCAGCGAACAGCCGTTCAAAACGCTCGAGATCATTGAGGAACCGGATCTGGCCGGGCGAGGCTGGCTGGCCAGCGAAATTTCCGTGAGTGTAGAGGCTTGGCAGCAGGACAAGCCCGATCCCGGCTTCAACACTGGCTGCCGCAATCCGCTCGGCCGTTTCGGCAATGTTGGCATAGGGCGCGCCGCCAATATCATGGTGGAGGTAGTGGAACTCGCCGCAACTCGTGAATCCCATCTCCAGCATTTCGATGAAGCTCTGGGCGGCGATTGCTTCAATGTCGTCGGGATTGAGCCTCGACAGGAACCGGTACATGAGCTCACGCCACGTCCAGAAGCTGTCGTCGCTCTCGCCTGCGCGCTCCGCAAGGCCGGCCATGCCGCGCTGGAAGGTATGGGAGTGCACATTCGCAATGCCGGGAAGGGCCGCACCGCGCACGAAAGTGAGGCCATGCGGGCGGCCAGCCTCGATCGAAGCGATCCTGCCATCTGCGCCAATGCCAACCACGAGATCGCGCTGCCATCCGTGCGGTGTGAGCGCCAAATCAAAGCCGACCTTGTGCATGTCTACGCTCCCTGCCAGCATCATTGGTGCATGCTCGATCGCATCTCGTCTACAACGACACCGCTTAAGCCCTTTGCAGGGGGCGTAACAACACCCAAGGCAGGATATCGCAGACTATGATCGATCGGCTGTTAACGGACCTCAACGTCGCCACCATGAACCCGGCCTCAACGGGCCTTGGGATCATGGCGAATGCAGCCATTGCCATTGATCGTGGCCGCATTGCTTGGGTTGGGCCGGAGGCCAATCTGCCGCCGGTCATGCGCAATGCCGCTCGCCATGATGGGCTTGATGGGCGTTGGGTGACACCCGGCCTGATCGATTGCCACACCCATCTGGTTTTTGCCGGTGATCGCTCATCAGAGTTCGAACGCCGCATTGCGGGCGAAAGCTATGCCGATATCGCCAAGAGTGGCGGCGGGATTGCCTCAACCGTCAAGGCAACCGCTGCGGCCAACGAGGAAGAGCTTGTTGCCGCAGCAATCCCGCGCGCCGAAGCGCTGATGGCCGAGGGTGTCACGACCATTGAGGTCAAATCAGGATATGGCGTCAAGACGAACGCTGAACTGACCCAGCTTCGCGCGGCCCGCGCCCTTGGCTCAAAGCTCAACGTCGACATCGAGCCAACGCTTCTGGCGCTTCATGTGGCGCCGCGCGGCGAATCAAGAGCGGCCTTTGTCGAGCGCGTCTGCGTCGAGATGATCCCGCAAGCTGCAACCGAGGGGCTGGCCACTTCGGTCGATGCGTTTCTTGAGACGATTGCATTCAAGGCACCCGAGGTCGAGACTGTCTTTGCCGCCGCAAAGGCGTGTGGGCTGAAGGTGAAGCTCCATGCTGATCAGTTGAGCGATGGGGGTGGGGCAGCGCTTGCAGCCCGCTTTGGGGCCTTGTCGGCAGATCATCTCGAATTCACCTCTGCCGAGGGGGCTTCCGCCATGGCCGCTGCCGGCACAGTTGCCGTCATGCTCCCCGGCGCGTTCCTGATGCTTGGCGAAACCAAGCGCCCGCCCGTTGCCATCATGCGCGAGGCGGGCTGCGCGTTTGCGGTTGCGAGCGATCTGAACCCGGGCTCATCGCCGATTTCTTCCCTCAGGCTCTCGGCAACGCTTGCCTGCGTGCTCTTTGGCCTGACCGTCGAGGAGGTCTGGCTCGGTATGACGCGCAACGCCGCAAAGGCGCTTGGGCGCAGCGATATCGGGATGGTGCGCGAGGGTATGCGCGCCGACCTTGCGGTCTGGTCGGTACAGACGCTTGCCGAGGTCGTGGCAAAGGTTGGCGATCGCCCACTGCACATGCGGATCTGGAACGGACAATGATGATCACTCTCGACGTTGGAAATGAGCGGCTGTCGACCTGGCGCCAGGTCGCAGGTGGTGCCTGTCTGACACTGTCTGCAACCACCGAAGCGCGGGTGGCCAATGGTCATGCCCTGCTGATGAAGGCTGCTGCCCGCGATGAGGCGGTCTATGGCGTCAACACCGGTTTTGGCAAACTGGCCAGTGTTCGTGTGCCTGTCGACAAGCTTGCAGAACTCCAGGTCAACATTGTGCGCTCGCATCAGGCCGGCGTCGGCGCTCCGCTTGGCGAGCGCATTGTCCGCCTGATCATGGCATTGAAGCTCGCAAGCCTTGGCCACGGCGCATCCGGCGTTGCGCTTGATGTGACGCGCCTTCTTGCAGCGCTTCCAGAGCGCGGCGTGATCCCGGTCATCCCAGCGCAGGGCTCGGTCGGGGCATCGGGCGATCTGGCACCGCTTGCAAGCCTTGCGGCTGTCCTGATCGGGGAGGGCGAGGCGTTCTTCGCCGGCGCGCGCGTGCCCGGCGCCATTGCCCTTGAAAGAGCCGGGCTTCAGCCGGTCACACTTGGCCCCAAGGCAGGCCTTGCGCTGCTGAACGGAACCCAGGTCTCTGCCGCCCTTGCGCTTGATGGCTTGTTTCGCATCGAGCGTTGCTTTGAAGCGGCTCTCGTCAGCGGCGCCATGGCAACGGATGCAGCCGCTGGCTCCGACACGCCCTTTGATGCGCGCATTCACGCGCTTCGTGGCCACCCCGGCCAGATTGAAGTCGCCAGCATCTTGCGCCGCCTGATGGACGGGAGCCAGATCCGCGGCTCCCATCTTGAGAATGATCCGCGCGTGCAGGACCCCTATTCGATCCGCTGCCAGCCGCAGGTCATGGGGGCCGCGCTTGATGTTATCCGCTCCGCGTCCGACATGCTGGAGCGCGAGGCCAATGGCGTGACCGACAATCCGCTGGTGATGGCCGATGACGGGGCTGTCCTGTCTGGAGGGAACTTCCACGCCGAGCCGGTCGCGTTTGCAGCCGATATGTTGGCGCTGGCCACAGCCGAGATCGGGAACATCGTCAATCGGCGGATTGCGCTCCTGTGCGATCCCCAACTGTCACAGCTTCCGGCCTTCCTGATTGCAGAGCCTGGCCTCAATTCGGGCTTCATGATTGCCGAGGTGGCCTCAGCTGCCTTGGCTTCGGAAAACCGGCAACGCGCGGCGCCGGCGTCGATCGATTCAATCCCGACATCGATCAATCAGGAGGACCATGTCTCCATGGCCGCGCACGGCGCGCGACG
>JAIYEB010000365.1 GCA_027487195.1 Hyphomicrobiales bacterium
GACAGCTTCTTCCATGATGCCAAACAACGTATGCGATCAACGCGTGGTATTAAAGCCCGACTAAACGCCTGCCCCTCAAACGCAAGAGCCCGACATGTTGCAAGATCGCCCTGTCATGATCCTGTCAGCCCAGCGTACGCCCATGGGTGGTTTCCAAGGTGACCTAGCGCCGGCAACCGCGCCTGAACTCGGCGCTGTGGCGGTTGCAGCAGCGGTCAAAAACGCTGGCGTCGTTGCTGAAGCGATTGATGAAGTCATCATGGGATGTGTCTTACCCGCTGGTCTTGGGCAGGCGCCGGCGCGCCAGGCCTCGCTTGGCGCGGGGTTGCCGCAATCGGTTCCCGCAACAACCGTTAACAAGATGTGCGGCTCAGGCATGCGCGCCGTCATGAACGGGTTTGACGCGCTGAAGGCTGGGTCAGCCAGCATTGTGGTTGCTGGCGGCATGGAGAGCATGTCGAACGCGCCATACCTTTTGCCAAAGGCACGCGCGGGATACCGCATGGGCCATCAACAGGTCATGGATCACATGTTTCTCGATGGCCTTGAGGATGCTTACGACCGCGGACGGCTGATGGGCACATTCGCGGAAGATACGGCGCAGGCCTACCAGTTCTCCAGGGCCGAGCAGGACGCCTTTGCGATTCGTTCGCTCACACGCGCCCAAACCGCCATCACCTCCGGAGCGTTTAGAGGTGAGGTGGCAGAGGTCACGGTCAAGGGACGCAAGGGCAACGTCCTGATCAGCATCGATGAGCAGCCGGGAAAGGCAGACGCGTCGAAAATCCCGACGCTCAAGCCGGCCTTTCGCAGTGATGGCACGGTGACCGCAGCCAATTCATCCTCGATTTCCGATGGCGCGGCGGCACTTGTGCTTGCCAGCGCCGAGGCAGCGGAAGCGGGAGGCAATCGCGCGATTGCACGCATTGTTGGAACCGCAAGCCATGCCCGCGCACCGGCCTGGTTCACAACTGCACCGGTCGGCGCCATCGAAACGCTTCTTGGCAAGGTTGGCTGGACGGTGAAGGACGTCGATCTCTGGGAGATCAATGAGGCGTTTGCGGTTGTTGCCATGTGCGCCATCAAGGACCTGTCGCTTGACCCGGAACGCGTGAATGTTCACGGCGGCGCCTGCGCCCTTGGCCATCCCATCGGGGCGTCCGGTGCGCGCATTCTGGTCACGCTTCTCGCGGCGCTTGAACGCCATGGCCTGAAGCGGGGTGTGGCCAGCCTGTGTATTGGCGGTGGCGAAGCAACCGCCGTGGCGGTTGAGCGCATATGAACTTTTGCAGACAGTGACGGGCAGAGACATTGTCTCTACCCTCGCCACAGCGTGATCCCAAAAGGTCGATTCCGGTTCTTGGAACAAGATCGCGCTCAATCTAATGAGTTGAAGCGCCGATCCGGATTAGCCGGATCGAATTCAGCTCTGGAATGTTCTGACGATGGAGGCTTCATGATCCGGATTGCTACTGCTGCCATTCTTTTGGTGGGTCTGACTGGTGCAGCGTTTGCCCACCAGCGCCCGTATCCCCATGCCCATGGACCGTTCTCAGGGGTGGCCGGCGAGCCACAACCCACAAGCCGCGCCACATCCCAGCCAGCTCAGACAAGCCCGCGTCCAACAACGCCCCAGCCGCAGCAGCCGGCTGCACCGACCCCGCGACACCAGCACCCACAGCGCTGACACCATGCCGCAGACCATCAAGAAGGGTTATGAAGCGCTGTTGGCGGAGGCCAATGCAGCCATCGAAACCCTGACTGTCGAAAATGCGATGGCCCTTGTCGGCGCGCCCGACGTCGTCTTCATCGATCTGCGCGACCCGCGCGAACTCGAGCGTGAGGGGCGCATGCCCGGCGCATTCCATTGCCCGCGCGGCATGCTCGAGTTCTGGATCGACCCGCAAAGCCCGTACGCCAAGCCGGTGTTTCAGGAAGACAAGAAGTTTGTGTTTTTCTGCGCGGGCGGGTGGCGTTCAGCGCTTGCGGCCAAGGCGGCGCAGGATATGGGGCTTGAACCGGTCGCCCATATCGCGGGCGGCTTTGGCGCATGGAAAAAAGCCAACGGACCCGTTGAAGGCCAAAGCGCGTAGGCCTGACCCACACGCCGGGCTTTCAGAAAACCTGCAAACAACGCCGTTCGCCTAAGCGCCATGGGCTGAAAAGCCTGAGGCGTGTCGTGTCAGGGCGATGGCATGCAGCCGATCTCGGTAAAAGCCCAGGACGAAACGTTCAGCACACGCGAACACACCGCCAGACGTGGGCCTTGTCCGGTGGGCAGGCAGGCCTGAACGCCAAGGGAGACCTCGCGGCCGCCAGGGCCAAGGCAGGTCAATGGAATTGTGCTTGCGCAAACACCTGTCACAGAGAGCAGAAGCGAGGCTGCGAGCGTTGCGATACGTAACGCCATGGGATCCTCCTCATGTGCAGATCCAGTCGAACACCATTCGCGGGATCACACAAGCATCACAGACTTGCGATGCGATGACGTCTTGCCGTTGCGGGGCGTGTCGGCTACCGGACATACCATGCTGAACACGACTGTTGCTGCGGGCCCTGTCCGTTTTTCAAACAGCTTGCCGCTGGTCCTCATCGCTGGCCCCTGTGCCATGGAAAGCCGGGCCCACGCGCTCGAAGTGGCCAGCGCCTTGAAAGACATGGCCGCAAGCCTCGGGATCGGGCTTGTGTTCAAGACCTCCTATGACAAGGCAAACCGCACCAGCCTCAAGGGGCCGCGCGGTGTAGGCCTTCATGAGGCGTTGCCGGTCTTTGCCGAAATTCGCGAAAGCCTTGGACTGCCGGTCTTGACCGATGTCCACGACGCGGCCCAATGCGCGCCCGTTGGCGAAGTCGTCGACATCTTGCAGATCCCGGCCTTTCTTTGCCGCCAGACCGACCTTCTCGTGGCTGCCGCCAGAACCGGGCGCGTCGTCAACGTCAAGAAGGGGCAGTTCCTTGCGCCATGGGACATGGTCAATGTGATCGACAAGGTCACGGGTGCTGGCAATCCCAATGTTCTCGTGACCGAGCGTGGCGCTTCGTTTGGCTACAACACGCTCGTCACGGACATGCGCTCCTTGCCGATCATGGCAGCAACCGGCGCTCCGGTGATCTTTGACGCCACACATTCGGTGCAGCAGCCAGGCGGGCAGGGCACGTCATCAGGTGGCCAGCGTGAGTTTGTCCCTGTGCTTTCAAGGGCTGCTGTCGCGGTAGGCGTTGCAGGCGTGTTCATCGAAACCCATCCAGACCCCGACAAGGCCCTGTCTGACGGGCCGAACATGGTTCCTCTGAAAGACATGCCTCAGCTCATGCGCCGGCTCATGGCGTTTGATGCACTCGCAAAGTCGGGCGAGTGAGTTCCGAACGCGCGTTTGTCTCAGGCGTTGGTCTGGCAGCTTTTGCCAGCGCCTTTGGCATGCGGATTGTCGACCCGACCGTCCCGAGCCTTGCCAGTGAATTTCACGTCACCGTGGCGCTCGCGACGTTGGCCGCGACCCTGTTTTCGGTAGGCTATGCGGTCATTCAGCCGCTTCTCGGTCCTTACGGCGACAGCGTTGGCAAGATCCGCGTGATCAATGGCTGCCTGGTTTTGCTGATGGGGTTCCATGCGCTTTGCGCGCTCGCACCGACCTTTGAAAGCCTTCTGGTCTTCAGGGTATGCGCCGGGATTGTCGGCGGCGGCGTCATTCCGGTCTGCCTTGCGGTTGTCGGTGATCGAATTGCGTTTGAACGCCGGCACCTCGTTCTGAGCCGCGTGCTGTTGGCCATCATTCTCGGTCAAATGAGTGGAGCGCTGACTTCTGGCTTTCTGACCGATCTGATCTCCTGGCGCTCCGGGTTCTTCGTGGCGTCGTTGGTTGCGCTTGTCGCGGCGATCATGGTGCGCCTGTCAGGCGTCAGGGACCCTGAAGCGCCGCAGGCCTTTCGCCTGTCCAGCCTGCCCGATCGCTACAGAACGGTGTTTGCAAACCCGAAAGCAGCGTTTTTGTATGCGGTCATGGTTGTTGAAGGCGCAGCCATTTTTGGGATCACGCCGTTTGTCGCCGCCTACCTCCATGAGCGTTTTGCAATTGGCGCCAGCGAAGCGGGGCTCGTGATTGGTGCCATATCCGTCGGTGGCCTGATCTACGGAGCGGCCGTCACATTGCTGTTGCCCCGCCTTGGGTCCAGGGGAATGGTCGTTGCGGGCGCTGTTGCGGCCGGCCTTGCCACCATGAGCTTGCCCTTCATCCAGATCTGGCAGGGCGCAATCGTTGTGTTTCTGGTGATCGGCTTTGGCTTCTTCATGATGCACAACACGCTGCAGACGTTTGCGACCGAGGTCGCACCAACGGCGCGGGGCGCGGCAGTCTCACTCTTTGCCGGGTTCTTCTTTGTCGGCCACGCGCTCGGGCCGATCCTTGTGGGCTTGGGCAAGACGACGCTTGGCTGGACGCCAACCCTGATGCTTGTCGGCTTCTGCCTTCTCGTCCTTGGACCGGTCGCGCGAAGGCTTTTGTCAGGCGCGACGCCCGCGCGCTGACATCCGCTTCAGCTCTCGATGCTCGAGAGCGCAGAGTAAAAAATCAGGCATATGTTGCAGTAAAACCAATTGAAACAGAAACTTATGGCTGTTTATTGATTTTCCAGGCGAAGAACGCTCTAGCGTCCGCGATATGGCTGAACGCCCTGATCCGGCACCCAAAGTGCCTGCGGCGGCTGGCCTGTTTGCCAGAACACGTCGATCGGGATGCCGCCGCGCGGATACCA
>JAIYEB010000015.1 GCA_027487195.1 Hyphomicrobiales bacterium
TTCAACCCTTGGCTTGCCGCAGATCGAGCAGGACAGGGGTTTCTTCGCGCTCATGTTGAATGCCCCAGGAGCCAGCCGGTGCGCACATCGTGCCCTTCACCGGCCAGAAGCCCAACTGTTTCAGCAAGCGGAAGCCCGACGACATTCGTGTAGGACCCAATCAGCCGGACCACGAACGACCCGGCGATGCCCTGGATCGCATAACCGCCGGCCTTGCCACGCCATTCGCCCGAGGCAACGTACATTTCAATGTCGTCAGACGACAGGCGCTTGAAGCGAACGCGCGTGTCCACAAGGCGCTGGCGCATCGATCCACGTCCGTTGATCAGCGCAACGGCGGTGTAAACCCGGTGCGTGCGCCCCGACAGGAGCTTCATGCACTCTGCGGCCATATCCATGGATGTTGCCTTTGGCAGGATCCGCCGGCCGAGCGACACAACCGTGTCAGCCGCAAGCACGGACGCCCCTGCAAGGTCTGGATTGGCCAGAAGGACCTCGCGAACCGCCTTGGCCTTTTCCTTTGCCAGTCGCGCGGCAAGGCTGCGAGGCGCCTCGCGCGGATGCGGCGTCTCATCGATTTCCGAGGGGTAGAGCGTGTCAGGCGTAATCCCCGCCTGCTCCAGGAGAGCGAGACGGCGGGGAGAAGCGGAAGCCAGAACCAGTTTGGGACGAAGCGCCATGACCGTTATCTAACGGCCATGGCGTTTCCTGGGAAGCCTCAGATGATCGAAGCGACCTGATCAAACGCAAAGCGCGGCAAGCGGGGCATCAGCTTCGATGCATCGCCATGGCCGAGGTTGATCAGCATCAGCGACTTTGTGGCTGTGCCGGCGAAGAAGGCTTCATCGGCAACATCAGCGCTGAAGCCTGTCATGGGGCCCGTGTCGTAGCCGAGTGCGCGCGCGGCGAGGATGAAATATGCGGCCTGCAATGTCGCATTCATGGACGACGAGGCACGGATGACATCCGGCTTGCCCTCAAACCAGGCCTTGGCGTCGGCATGCGGGAACAGGAACGGCATGTGCTGATAGAACTCAAGGTCATAGCCCACGAGCACCGTGACGGGAGCGAGCATGGTCTTGTCGACATTGCCCGCCGCAAGCGCTGGCTTCAGCTTGGCCTTTGCTTCGGCTGAGCGAATGAACAGGAAGCGAGCCGGGTTCTGGTTTGCCGATGTCGGCCCCATTTTGGTCAGTTCGAAGATCTTCTTCAGCTCATCATCGCTGATCGGGGTTGGATCAAATGCGCTGTATGTGCGCGCGTCGCGGAAAAGCTGGTTCAGCGCGGCGTCGGAAAGCGGTGCATGACTGGTCATTTGGTGGTCCCTCAATGATTGCAGTCGATATGTGACCGCACGAGGCCAGCTTCGCCATTCATCGAAGCGGCGAACATCATGTGCGAAAATGCACAGATCTCATCGAAGTGTCAGGTCGCTGCGTGAGGGCGGAGGATTGTCGGCGGCAAGGGGAGGCTGGGTTGCCAGCGTGTCGCCGATCTCGACCCGCCCGCCGGAGATGATGGAAGCGTAGATGCCGACATCATTGTGCTCGAAATTGCGCTCAAGAAGGCCAACAAGGTCCGTGTCGTGGCGCGCGGTGGCCGGATTTGCATCAATCGCGCGGCATCGCTCAATCCGCTTCAGCACGTTGAGGAGCGCGCCGCCAAGGCGCACGCGCTGACCCACGAGCGCAAACTCACCAAAGGCCGGCAGGCCAGAGACGATGATGTTCGCGCGAAATCGCAGCGGGTCGAGCGCGGTGCCTGCCCGTCGCGACAGTTCGGCGATGGTCTCTTCCGCGATGATCGACATGAAGCCGGAGCGCGAATCCATGAACTGCCAACCCTGCCCGTCGAGGAGGCGCAGTGGCCCCCTTGCCTCACCAGCCATGATCTTCTGCAGCGCTTCTTCGACGAGCGCCCGCCCCTCGGCTGTGCCAATCTGCGCTTCAACCAGCACCTGTCCATCGCGTGACAGGGTCAGGCTTGATGTGGACGCGTCAAACCTGCAGCCGATTCCCCACAAAGATGGGTTTCTCATGGTTTGCAGGTACTTGATCTTGGGGAATTGCTCCGGTCTTGCGGCATCAAAGCCTGATGGACCGTTTTCAACCGCAAAGATCCGGTCGCCGGGAAATCCCGCGCCGGCGACAAGGACTTCCGACGTCAGCGCTTCGGCTGCAAACCCTTTGATGGGATAGCGGTGGATCGACACGACCTTGATGGACATTCAGGACCTCAGAGTTCCGCACCACACGACACCCCAACACGTAGCGTAGGGCGTTGCGCTGCGGCAACTGCCTCCCCACATCCCGTATGAAGCGATGCCAGGACGGGTCGCATCCACGGCGTGCATCGAGCCTCAAGACAGGGCGATGGGCGAGCAAGGAGATGGGTATGAATATTGAGAAATATACGGAACGCGCCCGCGGCTTCCTGCAGGCGGCACAGACCATCGCTCTTCGCGAGGGACATCAGCAGCTTCTCGCCGAGCACTTGCTCAAGGCTCTGCTCGATGATGATCAGGGGCTTGCATCGGGTTTGATTGAGCGCGCCGGCGGACGCCCGGCAGATGCGCGGCTGGCGGTTGATACGCTGATCGCCAAGCTCCCGAAGGTCTCCGGCGGTGGGGCCGGCCAACTCTACATGACGCCGGGCATCGCACGGGCCTTTGATGCTGCTGAAAAGGCAGCGGACAAGGCGGGTGACAGCTTTGTCACGGTTGAAAGGATGCTCCTTGCGCTTGCGCTGGATCGCGAGACCGACGCTGGCAAGATCCTCGCTTCGGCTGGCGCAACACCGCAGGGCCTGAACCGGGCCATCGAAGATTTGCGCAAGGGCCGCACTGCGAACACCGCATCGGCGGAAAACCAATATGATGCGCTCAAGAAGTATGCCCGCGATCTGACCGAGGCTGCGCGAAGCGGCAAACTTGATCCTGTGATCGGGCGGGATGAAGAAATCCGCCGGACCATGCAGGTCCTGTCGCGCCGCACAAAGAACAATCCGGTCCTGATTGGCGAGCCGGGCGTTGGCAAGACGGCGATTGTCGAAGGGCTCGCGTTGCGCATCGTCAACGGCGATGTGCCAGAGAGCCTGCAGGGCAAGTCGCTCCTGGCGCTCGACATGGGTGCGCTGATTGCAGGCGCAAAATATCGCGGCGACTTTGAAGAGCGCCTGAAGGGCGTTTTGAACGAGGTGCTGGCTTCTGCCGGTGAAATCATCCTGTTCATCGATGAAATGCATACGCTGGTCGGCGCGGGCAAGGCGGATGGGGCGATGGATGCCTCAAACCTCCTGAAGCCGGCGCTCGCGCGCGGCGAACTGCATTGCGTGGGTGCGACAACGCTTGATGAGTATCGAAAGCATGTCGAAAAGGATGCGGCTCTCGCCCGCCGCTTCCAGCCGGTGTTTGTCAATGAACCGACGGTCGAGGACACGGTCTCGATCCTGCGTGGGCTCAAGGACAAGTACGAACAGCACCACGGTATCCGCATCACCGACACCGCGCTTGTTGCGGCTGCGGCCCTGTCGAACCGCTACATCACCGATCGGTTCTTGCCGGACAAGGCCATCGACCTTGTGGATGAGGCCTCCGCGCGGCTGCGCATGCAGATTGATTCAAAGCCCGAAGAGCTCGATTCCATGGATCGGGAGATCATCCGGCTGAAGATCGAGCGCGAGGCCTTGAAGAAAGAAGCCGACAAGGCATCGCGCGAGCGCCTGTCGAAACTTGAGATTGAACTCGCCAAACTGGAAGAGGACTCGGCAGCCTTCACCTCGCGCTGGCGCGCGGAAAAGGACAAGCTGACGAGCGCTGCAACGCTGAAAACCGAGCTTGACCGGGCGCGGGCCGACCTTGCCGCAGCTCAGCGCAAGGGCGAATTTCAGCGCGCGGGCGAGCTCGCCTATGGCACCATTCCGGGGCTCGAAAAGAAGCTGTCCGAAGTCGAGGCTGGCCATGGCCAGATGGTCGAGGAGGCCGTCACGGCTGATCACATCGCGCAGGTCGTTTCGCGCTGGACCGGCATTCCGGTTGATCGGATGCTGGAAGGCGAGCGCGAAAAACTTCTGCGCATGGAAAGCGAGATTGCGCGCCGTGTCGTTGGCCAGGATGAGGCGGTCAAGGCTGTGTCAACAGCCGTGCGCCGCGCGCGGGCAGGCTTGCAGGACCCGAACCGGCCGATCGGATCGTTCATGTTTCTTGGCCCAACCGGCGTTGGCAAGACCGAGTTGACCAAGGCGCTGGCGGCTTTCCTGTTTGACGACGATACCTCGATGCAGCGCATCGACATGTCGGAATTCATGGAAAAGCATTCTGTGGCGCGGCTGATCGGCGCGCCTCCCGGCTATGTTGGCTACGAGGAAGGGGGCGTTTTGACGGAAGCCGTGCGGCGCAGGCCCTATCAGGTTGTGCTGTTCGACGAGATCGAGAAGGCGCATCCCGATGTGTTCAATGTGCTGTTGCAGGTGCTCGATGAAGGCCGCCTCACGGACGGGCAGGGGCGCACTGTCGACTTCCGCAACACGCTGATCGTCATGACGTCAAACCTGGGCGCCGAGTTCCTTGCCGGTCAGCCGGATGATGAGGATACGGATGCGGTTCGCGATGTGGTCATGGACGTGGTGCGCCGGCACTTCCGGCCCGAGTTCCTGAATCGCATCGATGACATCATCCTGTTCCACCGTCTGAAGCGGGAGGAGATGAGTACGATCGTCGAGATCCAGTTCGCTCGCCTGCAAAAGCTGTTGGAAGACCGCAAGATCTCCCTGACGCTTTCGGACGAGGCCAGGCGCTGGATTGCCGAGAAGGGTTGGGATCCGGCCTACGGTGCCCGCCCGCTGAAACGCGTCATTCAACGCGAAGTGCAGGACCCGTTGGCAGAGAAGATCCTGTCGGGTGATGTCGGCGATGGCACAAAGCTGATGGTCGGCGTGGAGGCAGGCGCGCTGGTGTTCCAGCGCGCGTCTTGAGCAAGGGCTGCGCTGGTGTTCCAGCGCGCATCCTAAGCAAGGGCTGCGCTGACGCGCAGCCTAAAGTCCGAGTCCGGGCATGATTTCGCTCGCAAGGGCTGGTGTGACAGCAACGATCGGGTTGCCGCCACCAGCCCAGTCGCCTGTGAAGAA